>NZ_JBNKWF010000009.1:0-134730 GCF_050299635.1 Altererythrobacter sp. | reverse complement strand
TGCTTTCGGATTTCTCCCGGAACAATAGTATTGGCGCCGCCAGAGGGGAGCAGGCAGGCAGTCACGCGAAAGGGTCATAGCTTCGAGCGCGGCAGACTGGAGAGCGGGCTCGAGTTTTGGACGGATGAAATGGACAAACTCAGTTTGGAAGAGCTTTGAACCAGGCCGGTGATCTTCTTCCATTCGAAGCTGACGGATTGTCAATCGATCGGGACTTTGTGCGATGTGGCAGTACAGTCATCAACACTTCGAAGATCAAGCGCCTCCACCGTAGTGAGGCGCAGTCTGGCCGCACTCGCGTTTTTGCGGCGTGGGCTGTCGCAATGGCAACACTTTTGATCTGGCTGGCTGCGCCAGTTAGCAACGCTCCGCTTTTGTTTTGGGTGTTAGTTCCTGGGGGCTATGCATTCTACAAGCAGAGACATCCCAGTCCGATCCGTTATCGAATTTGGATTAACACCGGGGGGTTGGCTAGTATTTGCGTCATTGAGACGGAAAATCGTTCGACCGCTGATCACGTGCACGGATTGCTTGAGGCGGCATTGCTTGGCAGACCGTGAAACGGTGATTGCCTGGCCGAGATAGTCAACTGTTGAGTTCTCTTGTGCCCTTCTTCGATATCTTCTGAACCTAAGATATGACCTTGCAAGTTGGACTATGTCGCGAGGCTCAAGTTGGTTTCGAATACGCAACTAGATAGCATTGCCGAGCAGATTGACCATGCTCGATTGGTGGTGAGCGAGCTGGAGAATGGGTTCTATGATTTTGCCCGCGCCTTGTTCGATTTTCACGCAAGTGATCCATCAGCAATATCGATGCTCCTTGAGCACACCGACTTGAGTCGCAGGCAGCTCTACAATCTGTTGGACGTAGGCGAGTTCATAACCAATCATTCCATTTCGAAGCATGACGCGATTTCGGTCGGTGCGACGAAATTGCAGATTATCGCCCGCCACGTTCTGGGTCGTGCCGAAGTCTCGGCAAAGCAGGTTAGTGAGATGATGATTCTCGCTAGGGCTACCAAGTCGCGCAAACTTGCGAGAGCCTTGGCCGGAGCGAACCCCCGCGAGACGAAGGCTTTCGTTTTTCATCTGGACAAGACGGAGACATCCCTGCTTCGTGAAACGCTCATGCAATTTGGTGCGCGGCGAACTAAGAACGGAGGGCTAACAAGGAAGGAGTATGCGTTGAATGGGTTGCTTCGCGAGGCTTGGCGCGAAATGGAATGATGCGTCTCGATATCCCTGATTTCACCTGACTATACCATAGAGGTGGGGGTAAATTTGGGGGTAACATATAACTTAAGATTCAGAAACATCTTCTCTAAGAGATAGTTAGGATGTCAATAAGAGTCCTCTTCTGGGCACCATTTCTTTAACCGATTGAAACACATAAAGAAAACGACAGTATTTAAGAACTCACATTGGTTCTCCAAATTGATGTCTCTACTCGTCCTTTCTATTCCCTTTCAGTACCTACGGACCCTAGGCGCTCGACTCTCGATTCGTCCTCGATCATCCCATCGTTGAATTTTTGCGGGCCTTATTGCGGGCTTCCAAGAAAACCACATTTGGGGGGCGCATTTCTGCTTCAGCCTGACCCACTGTCTCTTGAGCGTCTCGTGCAAGTGCGACAAGGGTTTCACGGCACGGAGCTTTGAGTTCTGCCTGCCGTTGGTGAGACCGATACGTCGGGGAAGATCCCCCCTATTAGAATGCTCGCCGCCGTACGATGTGCCATGAGATGCGTAGCGTCGATCATGATCGCGTTGGGCTCACCGGCCTCGCCAGCCAATTCGGCGAAGCTGCGATTGAACACGCCCACATCGCTCCAGGGAATGAAGCGGTTGTAGATCGTCTTGCACGGGCCATAACCCCTCGGGCATCGCGCCACATCAGCCATGCTTGATGGCGTAGGCGATCCCCGACACGGTCCGCCGGTCATCGACTCTCGGGATGCCGTGCGACAACAGGAAAGAGGCTCGACCCGGTGCACTTGCGCAGCGGTACATTCCATCGCCAGATGTCACCCGCATGGTGGTGATGCTTGAGATCCGATATCCGCTGCAACTTATCTGCTTCTCGAACGCGGATATGACTTCTGTCGCGGGAGGGTGCGCCATGTGGGGGCTGGTTCGCATTGGACTGACACCCCTATTTTGCGGCATATCCCAGTCGTGATCGCCATGTGCATCTTGCTTGACACATTTGAGTGCGCAAAATAATGTGATCACTAAATTTTAGCTTATCGCCGGATTGTCGGCAAAATTCACGATTAGGAACCATGATGCCCAGTGCCCCGCGCATCGCCGAACCTTCCGAGGCGGCTGATTTTCTGGCTGCGAATCCGGAGATCGAATTCATCGAAGTGATCTTCACGTCGATGGTTGGGGTGCCGCGTGGAAAGCGTATTCGCCGCTCCGAGTTGCTCACCATCTATGAGAACGGACGGCTTTTTCCCGGATCCATGCTGGTAATCGATGTGACCGGACAGGATTGCGAGGAGACGGGCCTGGTCTGGGGTAATGGCGATCCCGACTTCGTGCTGCGTCCGGTGCCGGGCACGTTGGTGAAGGCGCCGTGGCTGGGCGATGATGTGGCACAAGTGATCACATCTATGTATGATTTGGACGGCGTGCCCAACGATCTGGATCCGCGCCATGTGCTGCAGCGGGTGCTGGACCGGTTTGATGACATCGACCTGACGCCCGTCGTGGCGTGCGAGATCGAGTACTATCTCGTCGATCAGATGCGTGGCCCTGGTGGAGAATTGCGTCCGGCGGTCGCTCCCGGCCAACCAGGCGCACCGGAACATGTTGATGTCTTCAGCCTGCGCGAATTGCAGGACTTCGCCCCCTACTTCAAGGAACTATGGCGCTTGGCCGATATCCAGGGAATCCCGCTGGAAGCGGCCATCTCCGAATATGCTGCAGGCCAGGTTGAGCTCACTTTGCACCATGGCCCCGATGCCCTACGCGCCGGAGACGAGGCGCATATGTACAAGCGGCTCGCACGCGGGCTTGCTGCCACGCAGGGAATGGAGGCGACCTTCATGGCCAAGCCCTTCACCCATTCTGCTGGCAGCTCCATGCACCTGCACTTCAGCTTGAACGATGCAGCAGGCGAAAACATCTTCGCCAGCGAGGACCCGCAGGGTACCCCGGTGATGCGCCATGCAATCGGCGGTCTGCGCGAAACACAGGCAGAAGCCTTCGGTATCTTCGCGCCAAACGCCAATTCCTATCGCCGTTACCGCGCCAATTCCTATGCCCCCACCGCGCCGATCTGGGGCGTGAACAACCGCTCGGTATCCTTGCGTGTGCCCGCCGGTCCACCCAAGTCGCGCCATGTGGAGCATCGCTTTGCTGGCGCCGATGCCAATCCCTATCTGGCGCTCGCTGCCATGCTTGCGGGTGTCCACCACGGTATCGTCAACGAGATCGATCCCGGACCGCCGGTGGAAGGTGACGGCTACAAGGCTGCCGCCGATTCCACGCATCAGGTGCCGGGCAATTGGTATGCGGCGGTCGACGCTCTGGATAGGTCGGTCATCTTGCGGGATTATCTTGGGGCACGATTCGTTGACATGTACTGCGCCGTCAAGCGCATCGAGCAGGACCGCTTCTTCAGCGAAGTCACTTCGCTCGATTACGACTGGTATCTCAAGACGGTCTGAGCTCCGCAGACTGCAACAGAGCCTGCATTTGCGAACCGTCCCCCATGATCCGTCAGTCGAGGCCCTCGTCCGGCGGCGCGACGCTGCCTTCGGGAGGGGCACAAAGCTGTTCTATGACACGCCCCTGCACCTCGTCCGCGGTAAGGGAGTGCATGTGTTCGATGCAGGCGGACGCCGATATGTCGACATGTACAACAACGTCCCCTGCGTGGGTCATGCCCACCCGCGCATTGTCGAAGCGATGGCGGCGCAGCAGGCGACGCTGAACACGCATAGCCGCTACTTGCACGAAAGCGCGATAGAACTGGCCGAAAGGCTGACCGGCCTGCAGCGCGTAACCGACTGCGCGATTTTCAGCTGCAGCGGTACCGAGGCGGTGGAGGTGGCGATGCGCATGGCGCAAATCGCCACCGGCGCGCGCGGGATTGTCTGCACCAACCACACCTATCACGGCAACAACGCTGTGGTGGGAGCGCTGACCAACCTCGGTGAGGACGATCGCAGCCATCCGCACTTGCGTGCGTTTCCCTTTCCGGAATCGCTGCGCCCGATCGCACCAGGCCTTTCGGGAGCGGAGCTGGCCGATGCCTATGTCGCACGTCTGGGCGCCGCGATTGACGATCTGAAAGCCAACGGATCGGGCTTCGCCGCGCTGATCCTGTGCCCGATCCTTGCCAACGAAGGGCTGCCGGATATTCCGGACGGCTTCATGGAAAAGGCTGTTCGCCTGGTAAAGGCAGCCGGCGGCCTGATCATCGCAGACGAAGTGCAGGCAGGCTATGGCCGCACTGGGCAGTGGTGGGGCTATGATGCCGTGGGGCTGGTCCCCGACATTGTGGCGACCGGCAAGCCGATGGGTGCCGGGCTGCCGCTGGCGGCTACCACCGGGCGCCGCGATCTGATCGAGGGATTTCGAGCGGAGACCCGCTATTTCAACACCTTCGCTGCCAGTCCCTTGCAAGGCGCGGTTGGTCTGGCAGTGATCGACGTGCTGGAATCCGAAGGGATGATCGACAACGCCCGCGAAGTGGGGGCGCTGTTGAAGGCTGGGTTGACCGAGCGCGCAAGGCATTGGGATGTGCTGGCCGATGTGCGGGGCACGGGTCTTTTCCTAGGTGCCGAATTCGTCGATGCCAAAGGCGAGCCGGACAGCGCACCGGCCTCCGCCGTGGTAAGCGGATTGCGCGAGCGGGGCTTTCTCACTTCGATCGATGGCGCATTCAACAACATGGTGAAGATACGCCCGCCGCTGCCGCTGCCGATCGAAGAGGCGAATGCCTTCCTCGATGCCTTCGACGCAGTGATGCTTGACCTGCATGGCTGATGCCCTGAACATCGACCGCTACGCCGATGCGGCAGAGGCAGCGAGCGAAGCGTTCGGCGTGCAAATTGCCGAGCTTGATCCAATCTCGAACACCGAGAATGTCGTCTTTCGTCTGCGTGAGGCCGGAACTGGCCAACTTTACGCCCTGCGACTGCACAGGCCCGGCTATCATGCACTCGATACGCTGGAATCGGAGCGAACCTGGACCTCCGCCCTGGCGGAGCAGGGGATGATCGTTCCCACTGGGCGCCGGGCGTTGAGTGACGCGTGGTATGTGCGCGTTCGGACGCCTGACCCCCAAGGGATGCGCTATGCCGGACTGACGACCTGGCACGAAGGGCAATTGCTGGGCCGTGTCATCGGATCCGAGCATGGGCCGGAAAGTTGGGCCTGGTTTGCGAGGTTTGGCTCGCTCCTGGGTGAACTGCATCGGCACACCGAAAACTGGGCCATTCCGGCAGGCTTTTTCCGGCATCGGCTCGACATCGATGGACTCATGGGTGAAGCACCGTTCTGGGGCCGCTTCTGGGAATCAACCCTGCTCGATGACGATGAGCGCGCGCTACTGTCTTCCGCGCGGAAGTGGGTAATCGGCCGGTTGGAGGAATTGCAGCGGCGTGAGGCCGGCTTCGGCCTCATCCATGCCGATCCCCATCTCGATAATGTCCTGATCAGCGGAGAACGACTCGGCCTGATCGACTTCGACGATTGTGCCTTTGGCTGGCAGGCTTTTGACATGGCAGTGGCATTGCACAGCAGCTGCGACCATCCGGATTTCCCCACGATCCGCGACCATTTCCTGGCCGGCTACGAGCTACAGCATGGCATGCCGGGCGATATCCTGCAGCAACTCGAACTGTTCCTCCTGATCCGCGAGCTACAACTGGTAAGCTGGCGCGAAGCGCGGCCGGACAACCCGGAAAATCTCCACAAGGCGCAGTGGATGCCCCGGCTTGTAAAGAAGATCGAGCGGGCGCGGGCGAGCCGGTAGGCTCTTGTCCATCTATGCGAAAGTGTAGCTGACGGCCTTCAGGTCGCAGTATTTCTCCATCGCGTGCAGGCTGCGGTCGCGGCCATAGCCGGACTGGCGGAAGCCGCCGAAAGGCATGGTTATGTCGCAGCTGTCCCAGCCGTTGATCCATACCATGCCCGCCACCAACGCATCGGCGAAGCGATGGGCGCGGGTCATGTTCGCCGTCCACAGGCCTGCTGCCAAGCCGAACCGGGTGCCGTTAGCGATAGCCAGCGCCTCTTCATCATTGTCGAATGCCGAGACGCAGAGCACTGGTCCGAAGATCTCGTCCTGCGCCAGCGGATGATCGGGTGGCACGTCAGCGATGATCGTGGGCAGCATGTAGTAGCCTCCGCTCTCCGCACGGGCGATTTCGCCGCCGCAGGCGATTCTCAAGCCGTCGGATCGGGCGTGCTCGACCTGCGCCATCACGGCGTCGAGATGTCCCTTGCTGGAGAGTGCGCCGAGGCTGGTGCTTTCGTCCAGTGGATCGCCGGGCCGGATCGCATCCGCCACAGCAATAACCCGGTCGAGCATGGCATCTGCGATGGAGCGTTCGAGCAGCAGGCGCGAGCCCGCCGTGCACACTTGTCCCTGATTGTAGAAGATGCCCCACGCCGCCTGTTCGGCCGCCTTGTCGAGATCGCTCCAGTCAGCAAAGACGATGTGCGGGGATTTTCCGCCAAGCTCCAGGCTCACTCGCTTCAGATTACTCTCTGCAGCGGCACGCAGCAATTGTCGGCCCGTGCGCTCCGATCCGGTGAAGGCGATCAATTGCACATCCATGTGCCGCGCCAGTGCATCGCCCGCTTCATGGCCAAGGCCGGTGACTATGTTGAGTACCCCTGCGGGAATGCCAGCCTCGATCGCTGTCGCGGCAAGCTTCAGTGCGCTCAGCGATGTCAGCTCCGATGGCTTGACCACCAGCGTATTGCCCGTCGCCAGCGCTGGCGCGATCTTCCACATCGCCAGGTGCAGGGGGAAGTTCCATGGCACGATCACCCCGATCACGCCGAGCGGATCATGCACGGCATAGGACAGGCGAGAGGCGGGCGATGCGCCGACTTCGCCGTACACCTTGTCGATGGCTTCGGCATAGTAACGCAGCGTATTGATCGCTTGCGGCACGTCGAAGCTGCGCGTGGCGCTGATTGGCTTGCCGGTATCGATACATTCGAGCAGCGCGAATTCTTCCGCCTGCTCCTCCATCAGGCTGGCGAAACGGAGTAGCAGCTGCTTGCGCGCGTGCGGGGCCATGCCGCGCCATGCGCCAGAATCGAATGCCGCCTTGGCGCATGCCACCGCGCGATCGACCTCCTCGACATCGCAGCGGGCAATGCGATTGATCTGCGCACCATTACGCGGGCTGACATTGTCGAGAGTCTTGTCATTTGCCATTGGGCGAAACGCGCCGTCGATGAAGGGGCGCGGCGGGATGGCCGCAGCCAGCTCGGCAATACGCGCGAGCGGCGTTTGGAGATGGGAAGTGTCGGCCATTTCTCTTAACCTTCAGCCGAGGTGCTGCAACCAGTTGCGCAATTCGGTGCGCCGGGTTGGCCCGTGGAGAAGATCCGAATCGATGCCCAATCGCCAGGCGACCGGGGCATCCGGCGGCGCAGCGTCCGCCGCGCGCAAGTCGGCGATGTGATTGTCGAGTGCCGCTCGGGTATCGAAAAAGGCCGTGCCAACCATGTCGTCGCCATAGCCTTCGTATATTTCCGCAAGGTGCGGCAGGTCGAATTCCGGATGGTATTGAACGCCCCAGGCGACGCTACGCCCAATGGGGATCAGCGCGGCCTGCACCGGGCAGCGGCTGTTGGTGGCCAGCAACACACTGTTGTCGGGCAAGCGCGCCACGTGGTCGTAGTGAATGCAAGGTGCATCGAAAGACTCGGGGCGACCCGCCAATAGAGCATGAGCTCGTCCGGCATCAGTCGGGACAATCTTTCGCGCAACTCCCATTTCCGCATGGGCGTTGCTTCGTTCGACCATACCGCCACCGGCCACAGCGCATATTTGCAGGCCCCAGCAACTCCCGAAAATGGGTGTACCGGTATCTGCCACTCGCCGTACCCATTCGACCTGGCGGGTTACCTCTGGCAGATCGTCATAGGCGTGCAGGGCCGAACCGGAGATGACGAAGCCATCGTACCATTCAAGTGGCCTCTTTGGCTCCGCACCCTCGTCTGCACCGAACAGCACATCAATGTGCAGGTCCGGGTCTTCGGCAAGCAGGGAGCGTTCATAGACGCCCGCCGTGGTTTCCTGGCCAAGGCGTGCTGCCCGTTCGCGAGCGGGAAGGTTGCTGCCTTCCATTAGCAGGATCTTTTTCAATCTCGACCTCTTTGTGTGATCACATTATCTTGCCTTCGTTCAAACGCTTTTGCAACAACAAGTGCCAATTTCGTGATCACAAGAAGGATGGGGCTACCAAACTCCTGAGGCGCTGCAAGTTGATCACCGTCGGGGCGAGCATTGGTTCGCTGTTCGCGCCAGGTGCGTTGTTCGCGGACAAGGGGGGCTGCGCGTTGTTGCGCCACGCCTGCGCGGCCCAAGTGGTTCTACTATGCTACGGTGGAACTTGGGCCGGGGAACCGCGGAGAATCCGGCTGAAAAGCTTTCAGTCTTGCGGTTCCGCAGCCCATGAACCGGCTTGGCGGACGAGGGCGCGGTCAGGTGCGCTTGCCTGCCTTGCCCTCTGCCTTCAAGGCGGCGTTGAAGCGGATTAACTCATTGCCAATATGGGTAATTCCATCCCTGATGTCCGCCTCGATCGCGATCCGCAGGCCGGTACGATTGCGGGCGCGCAGCGCATCCAATGCTTCCACATGGCGGTCGATCGTGAAGTCGGGGCCGATCTTGACCAGCGCCTGGCGCAGGAAGGGTCCGATCTGCAGCCACAGCGATTCGATCAGTGGCAGGAACACCGAGTCGGGTTGCGCCGAATACAGCGTCCGGTGGAAGGCGAAATTGCAGGCCAACCAGCGATCATAATCTCTTGAGATGACGCACTTGTCGATTTCGGCATCATGCGCCGCCAGCTCTTCAATCAGGGCATCGTCAACATGGCTTAGCGCGCGTGACGCAGCCTCTGTTTCCAGTGCGACACGGGCCGCCACCAGGTCATCGAACCGCTCCGGCGACAAAATCGGGATGCGCAGACGGCGATTGCCGAGCAGCTCGACCGCGCGCTCAGCAGCCAGCCTGCGTAGCGCCTCGCGAATCGGCATAGCGCTGACGCCGAGGCGATCGGCGAGCCCGCGAATCGTCAGTGGCTCGCCCGGCGCAATGCGCCCGAGCAGGATGTCGGTGCGCAGTTCGCTGTAGACGCGCTGCTGGACGGTGACGCCTTCCGTACCCGAGTCGGATTTTTCGCTCTCGCTAGGCAATTGTAACACCTCGAAACAATTCAGGCCGTCAGAATGTGATGCCAATTTGGTTGTTCTATCCCAAGAGCAGCGGCGTTGACAACTAGTCGATTCACAAATATGTGATCACATTATTGTGTCGATTGAGGCAGCCCCTCCTCCCTTGGAACTGGTGCGGGCGACAACTTGGAAACGATTTGAAATATGGAATGCACGCCCATCCGCGAACCTTACGCCGGAATGCCCAGCTATTACGCAGCTACCGCCAATGAAGCAGCAGAACGACCTCAGCTGCTGGGTGAGGAGACTTGCGACATTGCCGTCGTGGGGGCCGGCTTCACAGGAATGTCCGCGGCGATCGAGCTGGCTGAGCGCGGGTTCAAGGTTATTGTGGTCGAGGGCGAACGTGTCGGTTGGGGCGCTTCGGGCCGCAACGGCGGCCAGCTGGTCAATGGCTACAGTCGCAAGCTGGCTGAAGTGCGCAAGCATTACGGAGCCGATGCTGAGCGCCAGTTCGGCGAAATGGCGCGCGAAGGTTCGGACATTATCCGAGAGCGCGTCGCGAAGTATGGCATCGAGTGCGACCTGCGCGATGGCAACAGCATCGTAGGGATGCACGGGGCGCACCTGCGCTTCCTGCGCGACCGGGTCGAAGAATGGCATCGCCACGGCTGCTCCGATGTGGAACTGCTGGAAGGCGACGAGCTTCGCCGCATTATCAACTCCGACCGTTATGTCGGCGGTTACTACGACCCGCGCGGAGGCCACATGCATCCGCTGAATTATGTGCTGGGAGAGGCTGCCGCTTTCGAGAAGCTGGGCGGCCGGATCTTCGAACATTCGCGCGTCACTCATGTCGATCGCTCGGCAAGGCCGGTAGTGCACACTGCCAAGGGGAGCGTAAGTGCCAATAAGGTCCTGGTATGCGGTAACGCCTATCTCGGCGACGCCGCGCCCGACCTGTCGGGCCGTATTCTGCCGGTATCCAGCCAGATCATCGGTACAGAAATTCTTGGTAAGGAATTGCTCGATGAGCTGCTTCCCGCAAACGCTGCGATGGAAGATGCACGCTACATTCCCGACTATTACCGGAGGACGGCTGATCACCGCATTATTTACGGCGGCGGATCGGTTTACGGCGGTGTCGATCCGGCAAACATCAAGGCCAAGATCATGCCGCAGATGCTGCAGACATTCCCGCAGCTGAAGGAGGCCAAGATCGAGTTCGTCTGGTCGGGCAATTTTGCTCTGACGATGACGCGGTATCCGCAGGTCGGGCGCGTCTCCGACAGCGTCTATTATTCGCAGGGTGACAGCGGCCATGGCGTGACCACCACGCAGATGCTGGGCCGTCGCCTCGCCGAAGCGATCGATGGCCAGCTCACCAAGTTCGATGTGTTCGCAAAGGTTCCATACATCCCATTCGTAGGCGGGAAGCACCTGCGAGTGCCCTACTGCGTCCTGGGCTCCTGGTACTACGGCATTCGTGACAAGTTGGGCGTCTGAGTGCCTCGGCTGGACAGGTATTTACTACATTCAGGGAGTAATCGCATGCGAGTTGGTTTAGCTATTGGCGCTTCAGTCTTTGCCATGATGGCGAATCCCGTTTTGGCGCAGGAGGTCTCCGCTGCGCAGGAAAGCCTCGCAGCCGAGGACGCTCCCATCGTCGTAACGGCGCAGCGGCGCGAGCAGAATGTGCAGGATGTACCGATTGCGATCAGCGTGGTGTCGGGTGATGCGCTGCAGGAGCAGCGCGTCCGTACGATCGACCAGATTGGCCAACAGGTTAGCAACACGCAGATCTATCAGGACAAGGGCGGTAGCCAGCCAAACTGGACCATCCGCGGCGTTTCGCTGTTCGATTTCAACGTCAACAACAGCCCGTCCACATCAATCTTCATCGACGAGGTTTACCAGCCATCTTCGGTGATGGGTTCGGGCGGGATCTTTGATCTCGAACGTGTCGAAGTGCTGCGTGGACCGCAATCCGGCCTTTATGGTCGCAACTCGGTAGGCGGTGCGGTGCAGATCATTTCACGCGAAGCCCGCCCCGGTGATAACGATGGCTATGTCAATCTCGATTACGGTTCATGGCACCGCTATCGCCTGGAAGCCGCACAATCGGTTTCGCTGGGCGATAACACCGCTGTTCGGCTGGCGGTGCTCAACGATGGCAGCTTCGGCGGTGGCTGGCAGGATAGTGTGACCGGCGGCCGTGATTGGGGCGAGCCGGACAGGCTGGCCGTGCGCGGTATCCTTCGTTCCGAAGTGGGCGCGCTGACAGCGCGGCTGAAACTCTATTATGCACGCGACAAGAGCGATACCGTTCTTGCGACTGCATCGGGCGCCTATTCACCCACGTTCGATTTCTGCGATGCGGTCCTCGCGGGCAATCTCGACCAGGCGAATTGCCTGACGCTGGCGCAATTGATCGATCCGACGCTGGACGGTGCCGGTGCGCAGAGCGACGATGGAACCCGAGTACTTTCGCAGCCGATCAACCAGCTGGACAATGAAGAACTGAGCGCGACGCTCAACCTGTCGGTCGATCTGGGTGCGGTCACCATCACATCGATTACAGGCTACACCGATTTCGATTTCGGCTTCGATTTCGATTACGACGCCAGCCAGCTCAATCTCGGCGGATGGACGGAACAGGCTGGCCTGCGCAACTTCAACCAGGAATTGCGCATTGCCTCACCCTCGTCAGGCGATTTCCGCTGGCAGGCCGGCATCCTCTATACGAATTACCGGTTCAACGAGTTCAAGGAATTCAACTGGACCGACAACCCACTGCTGTTCGATACATTCAACCCGATTTTCGGCCTGGACTACCAGGACCTGTTCCTCGACGTCACCTACCGCCAGAAGACTCGCTATTGGGGTGTTTACGGCCAGTTCGACTACGATATCACGCCGGACCTCACCTTTAGCGCTTCGCTGCGCTATTCCGACGAAAAGACAACATATCGCGAAGGCCGCATCGGTTTCCAGTCGATCACAAGCTTCCCGGCTCCCGGAGGTATCGACCTGATCCCGGTCGGCGCCATGGATCGCGATTATTCGCTCGGCGACCATTGGACCGGGTCGGCGACTCTTTCGTATCGGCCAACCGATGATTCCATGCTCTACGCCACGATTTCGCGCGGCTACAAATCCGGGGGGGTTCCAGGCGGATTCCCGCAGACTACGGAAGATACGATTCCCTACGATGAGGAATTCGTCCTCAACTTCGAAGGCGGCTTCAGGACCGAATGGCTAGATCGCGCACTGCAAGTGAACGGATCGATCTTCTATTACGACCATGACGATATCCAGGCGTTCACTACACTCCCCAGTACTCTCACGCCTGGGCAATTTGCCTTCCGCCTGACCAACATCGGCAGTGGCTACAACTTCGGCGGAGAACTGGAAGTGGTGGCGCGGCCCGTCTGGGGCCTGCGCCTGGGGGCGTCGATCGGCTATCTCGAAACGAAGATTACCGACAGCGACAAGGTCTTCTTCTCTTTCGATAACCAGGCCATTCCGTGGAAAGGCCAGCGGCTGGATTACGCTCCGACCTGGAGTGGTAATCTGTTTGTCAGCTATACTGCGGACGTGAGCGAAACCAGCAACCTTACCGTGGCGGGTGACTACAATTTCCGCTCGCGCCTGCGCTACGCCCAGACCGCGGTTGATGAAGCCCTTCGCGGGGTGGCTGGCTATGGTGTGGCCAATGGCCGGATCACACTGGAAGACGACGCCGGTTGGTCTGTCTCGCTGTGGACCAAAAACCTGTTCGATAAAGCCTACGTCTCAGATGCCAGCAATGATGGCGTCGGCAGCTATTACCGTACCTTTGGAGAACCGCGCTCGGTCGGGGTCGCCATGGGCTTCCGCTGGTGACGGGTTCGCTGCCTGACTCAGTGCAGCGGCGCATCGATATTGCCGCGGCGATCGGGTACGGAATCTGCGGTGTCGCCGTCCTGTCGCTGCAGCCCCTCGCGTTCGGCCCGCTGGTCGAAGCGGGGCGGCTAAGCGAGAGCAATCTTGGCGCGATTGCCGGGTTGGAGACCGCGGGACTGGCGCTGGCGTCGGCATTGCTTCCCGGGTGGATCAGCGGAATGAACATCCGCCCCAAGCTCGCGCTGCTGGCTGTTGTGGTGCTGGTGTGCAACCTGCTCACACCCTATGTAGGCTATTCATCCGGTCTCTGGCTGACCCGGCTGATTTGCGGGTTTGCTGAAGGTGGCGTCTTGGCTGGTGCCTTCGTCGTTCTGTTCCATTCCGGAAAGCCCGACCGGATGAATGCGCTGTTTCTGGCTGTGTCGAACACCGTCATTGCTTTCATATCCTACATGGTGCCGACCGTGATCTTGCCCGAATTCGGCACGTCTGGTCCCTTTTCCGTGATGGCGGGCCTGGCGCTGTTGGGGTTTCTTGCGGTCATTGCCATAGGCCACAAATCCGAACCCATGCCCGCGCCTGCCAGCACCTGGCGCAGTTGGCCCTTAGCGACCTGGCTGGTGCTGGCTGGAATCGTAAGCCAGAACGCGGGCGTCGTATCGGGCTGGGTGTTCCTTGAATCGACAGCACGCGCGGCAGGCCTTGGCGCGCAACCGCTGGCGCTTTCAGCCTCGCTCGGCATCCTGGCGCAGGTCGGTGGGGCTCTGGCGGTGGCATTGATCGGCTACCGTCTGCCTTCGGGCAAGACGCTGGTGATCGGCGGTACCGTGCTCGCCTTGGCCATCCTGTGGCTGGGACACCCGACCAGCGCTGTGACCTTCATCCTCCCGAATGTGGTGATGGGGGCCTGCTGGCTGGCGATGCTGCCGCTCTCGATCAAGCTGGTATGTGAGATAGAACGCAAGCACCATGCGCTCTATCTCACCGCCGCAGCGCAGTTGCTGGGCATGAGTCTGGGTCCGCTGATCTCCTCGCTATTCGTGTCGAGCGATACGGTGAAGCCGGCCTATTGGGTCGGCCTTACCCTTGCCATGCTGGCCGTAGGGGCTTTCGCCTTCGCTGCCATTTCACCCGACCGCGTTCGTCGTATCCTGTAGACAAGGGCAAACGAGATGGATTGGACTACTCGCGACATTGGCCTCTTCAGAGGAGTGCCGCAGGCTGAAAACTTCCGCCGCATGGCCAGTGTCACGCCTTGCCGCCGGATCAATCGAGCTGAGGTTGCCCATCCATTTCCGGAAGGTGATGCCATGTTCCGCCTGCCGCAGTATTTCGATGCGCTAGGAGAAACGCACGACCTCGCAGCCTTCCTCCAGGATGTGACCACCACAGGCCTGATGGTGCTGCACAAGGGCGAGAAGGTCTACGAGAACTACTGGAACGGCAACCGCGCCGATACACAGGTCGCGATCTTCAGCTGCACCAAGAGCTTCGTCTCCACGCTTGTCGCCTGCGCTTTGCGTGACGGACATATCGCCAGTCTCGACGATCTAGCCGACAAATACGCTCCCGAACTGAAGGGCTCGGGATATGAAGGCGTGCGGATCGAGGATATCCTGCAAATGTCTTCCGGCGTGCGCTGGAACGAGGATTATGGCGATCCCGATTCCGATGTCGCGAAATTCGCCGCAGCCTATCTCGAGCCTGCATCCTTCGATGAGGTATGCGCCTCGCTGCCGCGCGAACATGCGCCAGGCACATATAACCGCTACAACACTTGCGACACGCATGTGCTGGGCATGGTGGTGAGCCGTGCGGTTGGCCAGTCGCTGACCGATTATCTGCAGCAACAGATCTGGGATGTCCTCGGCATGGAGGACGATGCCTTCATGCTTGTCGATGGCAAAGGCGTGGAGGCTGCGGGGATGGGCCTGCAGGTGACGCTGCGTGATATGGCCAAACTGGGCCAGCTGATGCTGCGCGGCGGGCTTTCCCCCGATGGAGCGCAACTATTGCCCGATGGCTGGATTTCAGGTTGCTCGACTGCCAGCAAGTCCCATCTGAGGCCCGGAAAACGCCCCAATGCCAGTTACCCCTGGGGTTATGGCTATCAATGGTGGTTGCCTGACGACAGCGGCGCCTTCAGCGCCTTGGGGGTCTATCACCAGATGATCTGGGTCGATCCGGTTCGCGACGTCGTGATCGCCAAGACTACCGCCTATCCTGCATTCGGGCAGGACCATGACGATGAGAATCGGGTAGACGCCCTGCATTTCGCTGCCTGTCACAGCATCGCCAAAGCTGCGGCTGGAAAGTGAAACCATGATCCGCGCTGACCTATTTGCAAATGGTCGGGGGGAGTAGCTGCGTGAGTGGCGCTACTGCAATCGATCGGCCTCAACTCGCGCCGTTCTCGTGGGAAGATCCCTTCCTGCTGGATGACCAGCTGGCGGAAGACGAGCGCATGATCCGTGATGCCGCGCGCGCCTATGCGCAGGACCGGTTGCAGTCGCGCGTCATTGACGCCTATCGCGACGAGACGACCGATCCGGCGATCTTCCGCGAAATGGGCGAGCAGGGCCTACTGGGGGTGACAATCCCGGAAAGCTACGGGGGGCTCGGCGGGTCCTATGTCTCCTATGGGCTGGTTGCGCGTGAGGTGGAGCGAGTCGACTCCGGTTATCGATCCATGATGAGTGTGCAGTCGTCGCTCGTGATGTATCCGATCCATGCCTATGGCAGCGAGGAGCAGCGCCAGCGCTATCTGCCGGGCCTTTCAACCGGCGAACTGATCGGCTGCTTCGGCCTGACCGAACCCGATGCCGGTTCTGATCCCGCTGCGATGAAAGCCCGCGCGGTGAAGACGCCGACTGGTTATCGCCTCTCAGGTTCGAAAATGTGGATTTCCAACTCTCCGATTGCCGACGTCTTCCTGGTTTGGGCGAAGTCGGACGCGCACGAAGGTGCGATCCGCGGGTTCATTCTGGAAAAAGGGCTCAAGGGTCTGTCTGCGCCGAAGATCAAGGGCAAGCTATCATTGCGCGCTTCCATAACCGGAGAGATCGTGATGAACGATGTCGAGGTGGACGACGATGCTTTGCTGCCCAATGTCGAGGGACTCAAAGGGCCGTTCGGATGCCTCAACCGCGCGCGCTATGGCATCGCCTGGGGCGTGATGGGCGCGGCTGAATTCTGCCTCCACCAGGCGCGGCAATATGGTCTCGATCGCCGCCAGTTCGGGCGGCCTCTGGCGCAAACCCAGTTGTTCCAGAAGAAGCTCGCCGACATGCTCACCGAGATAGGGCTGGGACTGCAGGCGGCGCTCCGGACCGGGCGAATGCTCGACGCAAACCACGCTGCCCCCGATCTCATATCGCTGATCAAGCGCAACAATAGCGGCAAGGCGCTGGATATAGCCCGGCTGGCGCGCGACATGCACGGTGGCAATGGGATAAGCGAGGAATTCCAGGTGATGCGCCACGCGCAGAACCTGGAGACGGTGAACACCTACGAAGGCACGCATGACATTCATGCGCTGATCCTTGGTCGGGCGATCACCGGGCTGGCGGCATTCTAACGATGCCTGGCGACAACACGCCCCTGGCAGGTCTGAAAGTCGTCGAACTGGCTCGCATCCTGGCTGGGCCGTGGGCGGGGCAGACACTTGCTGATCTTGGCGCCGACGTGATCAAGGTGGAAAGCCGGGCTGGCGACGATACCCGTACTTGGGGCCCACCCTTCATCGAACAGGAAGGTGGCCGTGCCGATGCAGCGTACTTCCATGCTTGCAATCGAGGCAAGAAGAGCGTGCTGGCCGATTTTCGCGACCCGGAAGATCTCTTGTTCGTAAAGCGCCTGATCGCCGATGCGGACGTGGTGATCGAGAACTTCAAGCTGGGTGGCCTCGCGCGCTTCGGGCTCGATTACGCGGCGCTGTCGGCACGGCAACCCGGCCTTATCTACTGCTCGATCACCGGCTTTGGTCAAACCGGACCCTATGCTGCGCGCGCCGGATACGACGTGATTGTGCAGGGGATGAGCGGGATGATGGACCTCACCGGCGATCCGGATGGATCGCCGCAGAAGATCGGGGTGGCGCTGGCGGATATCATATCCGGCCTCTATGCCGCGATCGGAATCGAGGCGGCACTGCTCATGCGCGAGCGCACCGGACAGGGCCAGCATATCGATATTGCCCTGCTGGATTCGATGGTTGGCGTGCTGGCGAACCAGGCGCAGAACCTTTTTGCTACTGGCACACCGCCTCGGCGTATGGGCAACGCCCATCCCAATCTCGCCCCATATCAGCCGTTTGCCGTTGCTGATGGGCATTTCATACTGGCCGTCGGCAACGATGCGCAGTTTGCACGATTGTGCGACATCCTCGGGCGTCAAGAGCTGGCTAGCGATCCCGCCTATGCCACCAACGCCAAACGTGTGACCAATCGCGACAGCCTGACTGCGGAGCTCGGATCCTCGCTGGCGGGATGGAGCATGAAGGATGTTCTCGCCGCTTGCGAGGATTCTGGCGTGCCAGCGGGGCCGATCAACAGCGTGGCAGAAGTCTTCACCGATCCGCAGGTGGTGGCACGCGGGCTGCGGATCGACCTGCCTGGCGGCACCAGCGGTGTACGCACACCGATCGGTTTCAACAATGCGTCCCTGCGGCTGGAGGATCCGGCACCCGCGCTCGGCCAGCATGATGAGGTGATCCGATGCGACACCGCCTGACCGTCGCTGTCATCGAATGCGGGCTCATCGGCCAGAGCTACGGACGGACTGCACTTTTCTTGGCCAGCGACAGCGTCAGTTTCGTGACTGGCGCGGCGTTGCCGGTGGGTGGCGGAGCCAGCGCCGGATGACAGCCTTTCCTGACATAATCGAATCCCAGCCAACGGAGCACACCATGACCGAGACTCTTTTAGCCAAGGACCAGCGCAGCCTTTTCCACGCTGTCTCGTCCATTGCGGACACTGCCAAAGCCGGCCCTTTCGTGCTGAGCGGCGGAAAGGGGAGCACGGTGACCGACGAGCATGGCCGCGACTATCTCGACATGGGTGCCGGCCTGTGGTGCGTGAACATTGGTTATGGCCGCGAGGAGGTGGCGGATGCCGTGGCGGAGGCGACCCGCAAGCTCAGCTTCCAGCACCTGTTCGGCGGTGCTGCTTCGACCCCTGCGATCGAGCTGGCGGACCGTTTGTTGGCGCTGTTCCGCGCCCGCGCCAACGCCCCACATATGGCGCGGGTCTTCTTCGGCTCATCCGGCTCCGATGCCAATGACACCGCTTACAAGATGGTGTTGTATTACCATAATCTGATCGGCAAGCCCGATAAGAAGAAGGTCATCTCCCGGCACGGAGCCTATCACGGGCTGACTTATGCTGCAGGGAGCCTGACCGGCATTCCCGCCTATCACAAGGCATTCGACATGCCCGCCCTCGACATGCTGCATGTTGACGCACCGCACTATTATCGCGGCGCCAGGCCTGGCGAGAGCGCGGCCGATTTCGCGGCCCGCAAGGTGGCCGAACTGCGCGCGACGATCGAACGGGAAGGGCCCGAAACGATAGCCGCCTTCTGGGCCGAGCCGGTGATGGGCACGGGTGGAGTGATCCCGCCCCCGCAGGGCTATTTCGAAGGTGTCCAGCAGCTCCTGTCGGAGCATGACATCCTCTTTGTGGTGGATGAGGTGATTACCGGGTTCGGCCGAACAGGCGAGTGGTTCGGCACCGGTCGTTATGGTCTCAAGCCCGACATCGTCAATCTCGCCAAGGGGCTGACAAGTGCCTACCAGCCGCTATCAGCGACCATTATCGGCGACCGTATCTGGAACGTCCTCGAAAGCACATCACCCGATGTCGGCGCGTTCATGCATGGCTTCACCTATTCCGGCCACCCGGTGTGCTGCGCCGCAGCGCTGGCGGTGCTCGAAATCATGGAGCGCGAGGAGATCGTCGATCCGGTCGCTGCCAGGAGCGAGCGGTTGCTGTCCGGTCTGAAGGCGCGGCTGGAGGGCTATCCTTTCATCGGCGACATTCGCGGCGCGGGGCTGATGGTCGGCATCGAATATCTGGCCGATCCTGCCACGAAGCGGGATTTTGCCGGAATGGCCGGTCACAAGATCGTGGCTGGCCACGCCCGCGACGAAGGCGTGCTTTCCCGCGCGCTGCCGTGGATGCCGGTTACTGCATTCTCGCCGCCGCTTGTCATCACGGATGCCGAACTGGACGAGGCGATCGAGCGCTATGCGAGGGGGGCTGAACGTGCGCTTCCGCAACTGGAAAGCGCTGCGGCGGCAAACGCCCCCTAGCTGCAACTCGGGAGGAAACGATCCCTCCAGACAGTTCGAACTGGTCATCTTCGGCGAGCGGTTTCGTCGAGCCACTGCCTGTGTGGGCGGCGGTCTTGCCGATGCAGTTCCCGATCGCCAAAGCGCCAGGGAGAACCCGGCGTGGGCTTAGCGTGACAGCACGGAGAAACGGCAGACTTCCTACAAGTCGACAGAGGACCAATTAGGGAAGGTGGGGGTGACGGAGTCATCTTCTGGCACCATCGGTTTAAGAAATTGAAATAACGTGAGAAAATGACGAATTCAGAGAGCTCGCATTGGTTCTCCAAACTGCTGTCTCTGCTCGTCTTTCTTACATGATTTCCGTTGGTTGGTTTGACCGCCCCCTGCGCAGACCTGGCGAAGGATCTCCACCTGCTAATGATCTTCGTCGCGGTCATGCAGGCTGGACATTGCGCGGTAGCGCCAACACCTTGCATCCGGTGATTCGAAACTTGGGGATGACTACGGTGAGGAAGATCAGATCGCTGCTATTGGCTGCTTGCCTGCCACTGATCGGGGCAGCAGGCCCGGAAGAAACAAGCGACCTGCAGCTTGACCTGGACAAGGCCTACCTCACAGCATCCGGGCTGGATGTAATCGTATTCGATGACATCTATCCTGACGGTCACCAGACCGGGGTCACGATAATCCAGCATGGCAGGCGGGTAGCGGCCAATGGCGATCTCCGTCTCGAGCCAACACCTGGCCAGTGGAGCCCTATGCCAACTTCGGTCGGCAAGCGGGCGATTGATGCGGAAACGGGGACGATCCGCCAGACCTTGCGCTATCCCGATCCGGCCAAGAACGGGCGCAGTTTCAACCCGATCTTCTATCCCGATCTGGACCTCCAATATTCTGTCACGGTCGCGCCCGCAGGCGGCAACAGTTTCCGCATTACAGTGGATCTTGCCGAGCCACTGCCGCCCGAATGGGTCGGACGGGCTGGCTTCAACATGGAGCTGTTTCCGGGCGAGCTCTTTGGCAAGGCGTGGTTGATGGACGGCAAGTCCGGGCTATTCAGCCCACAGCCCGAGGGGCCGATGATTGGGCAACCGGGAGGGACCGTTCCGGTGCCACGCAACATGCAGTCAGACGGGCCGGTGCAGAATCTCAACGACCAGGCCCTGGCGGCGCCACTGGCGACCGGACAATTGTTGACTGTTGCGCCTGAAGACGCGCTGCGCAGGATTGCCTTCCGCAATGCCGGTTCGGGAGAGCTGCAGCTGATCGACGGCCGCGCGGCGCACAACAACGGCTGGTTTATCATCCGTACGCCTATTCCCGCCAATGTGACCGATGGCGCTGTAGAATGGATCGTCACGCCGAACACCGTCGATGACTGGACCTACGCCCCGGTCATCCAGGTCTCGCAAATCGGCTACACGCCCGCACAGCCCAAGCGGGCCGTGATTGAACTGGCGCAAGGCAGCGCGCCGGAAAACGAAGCGGTGCTGTACCGACTGACCGCGCAGGGCCGCGAACGCGTCAAGGCCACAAGGCCAGTGCGTTGGGGCGATTTCCTGCGCTATTCCTATGCAAGTTTCGATTTCAGCGAGGTACGCGAACCGGGCCTCTATGAAATTGAGTATGGAGCCACGACGTCCCATCCGTTCCGGATCGACGGGCAAGTCTATGCACGCCACGCCTGGCAGCCGACGCTGGAATATTTCCTTCCAGTCCAGATGTGCCACATGCAGGTCAACGAGAAGTATCGCATCTGGCACGGGCTTGACCATCTCGACGATGCGCTGATGGCTCCGGTCTCGCTCAACCACTTCGACGGCTATGTTCAGGGGGATGAGACGCTCACCTCCTTTGCGCCGGGCGATATCGTTCCTGGGCTCGACCGGGGTGGCTGGCACGATGCCGGCGATTACGACCTGCGGGTGGAATCGCAGATCGGAACGGCCTGGATGCTCGCCAAGATGGTAGAGGAATTCGATCTCGATTATGATGCTACCACCATCGATCAGCAAAACCGGCGGGTCGAGATCCACAGTCCCGACGGGGTCAATGACGCGATCCAGCAAATCGAGCATGGGCTGCTTTCGGTGCTGGGCGGGTATCGCTCTCTCGGGCGCCTTTATCGCGGGATCATCACGCCAAGCCTGCGCGCCTACGCCATGCTGGGTGACGCGGCCAACCACACGGATAACGTTCCCAAACGAACCATCGATGGCCTTGGTGTCGACAACAATGGTGACCCGATCCGGTGGGACGATCGATGGGTCTTCACCGAGGATAACCCCAACCGGGAGCTCTATGTTGCCGGGGGACTGGCTGCAGCCGGGCGAGTTTTGCGCGATCACGGATCGCCTTTGGGGCAAGAAGCGATCGACGCCGCGATCGAGATCACGGACAGCGCGCTCGATCGCGCGACCAATCTCTCGAACAAGGTCTTTGCTCTGGCCGAATTGGCCGAGGCAACCGGCAAGCAAGCCTATATCGACCAGCTGGTCGCACGAGAGCCAGAGATCCTTGCTTCCATCGGCGATGCGGCCTGGCGATTGGCTTCCATAAATAACCGGCTACCGGCGGGATTTCGCGGTCGGCTCGCAGCAGCGGTCGCCGATTACCAGCGGGGCGTCGAATCGAGTGCGCAAAACGATAGTCCCTATGGCGTTCCCTACCGGCCCGCGATCTGGGGGGCGGGATGGACGATTCAGTCGCTCGGCGTGCGTCAGTGGTTCTTTCACAAGGGGTGGCCAGAGGCGACCTCGACCGACAGCTTCCTCAACTCGCTCAATTTCGTTCTCGGCGTACATCCGGGCGAAAACACGGCGAGTTTCGTTTCTGGCGTCGGCGCAAAGTCGGCGCTGGTGGCCTATGGCGTCAACCGCGCGGATTGGTCGTACATTCCGGGCGGGGTGATCTCTGGCACCAATCTAGTTCGCCCGGACCTGCCCGAGTTGAAGGATTGGCCCTATTTCTGGCAGCAGGGCGAGTATGTGATGGGCGGGGGCGCGACCAATTACATGTTCCTCGCTCTTGCCGCTGACGCGCTTTACGCTCCCGGCAAGGGGCAAGGGCAGTGATCCGATACGCGTGACGCCTATCGAGGGTGTTTGCGACGCGGCAACTCAGTTATCGAGGATGGGCCGCGCCACAAATCGATGCCGCTGTCCCGCGCATGACGGTCAATCTCGGCAAGCTCTTTGACTGAGAATTCGAGGCATTTGAGCGCGTCGAGCGAATCGTCCAGCTGTTCCACCGTGCGGGCGCCGATGAGCGCGGAGGTAACGCGCGGATCGCGGAGCACCCAGGCAATCGCCATCTGCGCAAGTGTCTGTCCGCGTCGGCTGGCAATGGCGTCGAGCGCCCTCACACGTTCCAGCGCCTCCTCTGACAGAAGTTCCTTCGAGAACGATCCTTCTTCGCTCGCCCGCGATGCCTGGGGCACGCCGCCCAGATACTTCTTCGTCAGCAGCCCTTGTGCCAGGGGCGAAAAGCCGATGCAGCCAACGCCGAGGTCTTCGAGCGTGTCGAGCAGCCCTTCCTCGATCCAGCGATTCAGCATTGAATAGCTCGGCTGGTGGATCAGCAGCGGCACCTTGTGGTCGGCCAGCATCGCCGCCGCCTCGCGCGTGAGTTCGGGCGAATAGGAGCTGATACCGATGTAAAGCGCCTTGCCCTGGCGGTGGAGCTGGGCAAGCGCTCCGACCGTCTCTTCGAGCGGCGTAGTCGGATCGACCCGGTGCGAATAGAAGATGTCGAGATACTCGAGCCCCATGCGCTTCAGGCTCTGGTCGCAACTGGCAATGAGATACTTCTTGCTCGAACCGACATCGCCATAGGGCCCCGGCCACATGTCCCACCCGGCCTTGGAGGAGATGATCAGCTCGTCCCGGTGCGATACGAAATCGCTCGCCAGAACACGCCCGAAGTTTTCCTCCGCGCTGCCGTAGGGTGGGCCATAATTGTTGGCGAGGTCGAAATGGGTGACTCCCCGGTCGAAGGCCCGGCGAAGGATCGCGCGTCCGTTCTCGAACACATCCGCACCGCCGAAATTCTGCCACAGGCCCAGGGAAATCGCTGGCAGATCGAGGCCAGAAATGCCGCATCGACGATAGGGCATCCGGCCGTCGTAGCGCTCGGGGTCGGGAGTGTAGGGCGGAGGATAGGCCATGGGGACGGGTTTTCAGCCTCGGATTGAGTGGAAGAGCCGGTCGACAGTCAACAGGCCAGCGGTGGCAGGCCTGTCTTGGAGCAAGCGGGCAGAAGCGTCCTCGCCGCGAAACCTGTTTTCATGCCCCGCAAGCTCAGTGAATGACGCATCAGATCTTGCCCTCCTTGAGGAACTCGACCGCGTAGTGGGCGCCGCGTGCCGACATCGCCATGTAGGTAAGCGATGGATTCTGGCAGCCGCCCGATGCCATGCAGGCACCATCGGTGATGAACAGATTGGGCACATCATGGGCCTGATTGTAGCCGTTCAGCACCGATGTCGCCGGGTCCTTGCCCATGCGTGCAGTTCCCATTTCGTGAATGCCCAGACCTACACCGCCATAATGTTCGCGCGAGGTGATGTCGGTGCAGCCCGCCAATTCCAGCATCTCGACCGCATCGGCATTGGCTTGGTCGATCATCGCCTTGTCATTGGCGCCGAGCGCGCATTCGATATGAGGGACGGGAAGACCCCACTTGTCGACTGCCGTCTCGCTCAAGGTGATGCGATTTTCCGGATTGGGCAACATCTCGCCGAAGCCCCCAAGCGAAAGCGTCCAGGGGCCCGGTTTCCGGAGACTTTCCTTCAACTCTGCGCCGATGCCGCCGGTCCAGTTGCCACGTTCCCAGCTTAGGCGCAGCCCGCGCCCCTGGAATCCATAGCCGCGGGTGAACCCATCCGCCTCTTCGGTAACATTGCGGTAGCGCGGGATGTAAAAGCCATTGGGCCGGCGACCATGGTAGTAGGTATCGAGATGCCCCGGATAGGTTCCGCTCGCACCCATGCCGGAAATGTGGTCAATCAGATTCCGGCCGACCATGTCGGAGCGGTTGGCCAGACCTGTCGGGAACTGTTCGGATCGCGAATTGAGCAGGATTTGCGCAGTTGGTAGCGTTGATGCGCAGAGAAAAACTACGCGGGCTTCGTATGTGCGGCCTTCCTTGGTGTTCGCGTCGATAACTTTGACGCCGGTCGCCTTGCCCGTCTTGGGATCGGTGACCACGCTGTGGACAATCGCATCGGTGACGATGGTGAGATTCCCGGTGCGTTCGGCAGCCGGCAAGGTTGCCGAAAGCGACGAGAAATAGGCGCCGTATGAACAGCCGCGTTCACAAAGCGAACGATACTGGCAGGGCCCGCGACCGAGTTCCTGCTGTTCCTCCGTCACTTCGGTCAGATGGGCACAGCGGCCGGTAATCAGGCGCCTGGTCGGATAGGCCCCCTCCAGCTTGCGGCCGAATTCTTCCTCGACTGGTGTCAGTGGCATGGCCGGCAGGAATTGCCCATCGGGCAGTTGATCGATCCCGTCGCGCGAACCGGATATCCCGGCAAAGCGCTCTACGTGATCGTACCAGGGCGCCATGTCGGAATAGCGGATCGGCCAGTCGACGCCGTGTCCGTCCCTGGCGTTCGATTCGAAATCCATTTCCGACATGCGGTAGGACTGCCGCGCCCACATGAGCGATCGACCGCCGAGGTGATATCCGCGAATCCAGTAAAAGGGTTTGTCTTCCGGGAAGGTGTAGGGATGGTCGCTATCCTTCGCCCACCAGCCCTTGTTGGCAGTCGAGAAGGCATAGCATCTCGACTGGATCGGATAGTCCTCGTCGATCTCCTTCTCCGAGACCAGGCCGTAATTATCGAGCTCCCAAGGATCAAGCGTGTCGGAATAATCGACCGCATGCTCGATCTTCATCCCTCGTTCGAGCACAAGGACCTTGAGGCCGGCCTCGGTCAGTTCCTTGGCCACCCAGCCGCCGCTCATGCCCGAGCCTACAACGATCGCATCAAACATCTCAGACCCCTTTAACCGCCCAAGCGCGAGTATCGGGCGTTACTGGTACGTTCGGTTCCCATTGGCCCGGTACGAGTTCGTACCGCAGTTCCTCGGTCGCGCCGGGTTCTGACAGGTAGTATCCCATCAAGGTGAGTTGCCGCAGTGCGCGCCAGTCTTCCTCGCCCTTTGCGTCGTGGGCCGAAAGCATCGCGGTGCGCGTGTCTGGGGCGAGCTCGACGAAACGCTTTCCGCTTTCCGCACGCGCCATATCGTCGATCGTGGTGAGCGCTCTCTGGAACGTTGCCCGGGTTTCGTCCGAAGCCCAGTTGCGCATCATATCGTCGATGAATTGCGGCACGCCTGCTGCCGATGCGCCGGGCGTGTCGGTCTGCGGGATGAGCGTTTCGCAGACAGCATCGAGCAGGGCGAAAGCTTCGGGCTCGAAGAATGGACCGTCCTGCTCGCGCTTCGAGCAGGAGGCGAGTGTGCCGCCGAAAAGACCGCCGCCCACCAGCAGGATTGCTGCTTGCAGGATCTCGCGTCGGCCGGCGCAAATTGACATGCTCAAGTTTTCTCTCCCTTCGCCAGTTCCGGCGGCGCGAACCGTGCCTTTCCGCCAAACGTGGCGGCACGACACGCGTGCGAGGACCCGGCTGGATCGTGGACAGTGCGTGTGTTAGGCGATCGAATTGGACGAACGGCCAGCCCTCGTGGCGTTTGCGCCGCGGATCCAGGGTTGCAATCGAAGTTGAGGGACAAATGACGACGCACGGTTTCGTGAGATTTTTCGCAGCCTTCCTTGCGTTTGCCTGCTTCAATTCTGCCGTAGCGGCGGTGGCGCAAGACAGGCCGAACGTGCTGGTGTTCTCGCATACGACGGGCTGGCGTCACAGCTCGATCGAAACCGGGGTCGAAGCACTGGCGCGCCTCGGGGCCGAGCGCGGCATCGACATTGTGGCGAGCGAGGACCCGGCTCTTTTTGACGGCGATGCGCTCGACGGGTTCGATGCCATCGTGTTTCTCAGCACCACTACGGAGGAAGACGATCCTGCGTCCGAGTGGTTTGTTGGCGAGCGGCGGAAGAAGCTGCAGGATTTCGTCCATCGCGGCGGCGGGATCGTGGGCATTCACGCGGCGGCGGATTCGCATTACGGCTGGCCCTGGTTCGGGCGCCTGATTGGTGCGCGTTTCGCGCGGCATCCTGCCGGGACGCCCGCGGGGCACGTGACTGTGACCGACCCCGACCATCCCGCGACGGCCGGCCTTGAGCCGGAGCTTACCCGGATCGATGAATGGTACTATTTCGAGGACTTCGACCCGACCGTTCATCTGCTTGCCGTGGTCGACCCGCAATCTATCGGGGAATCTGACGTCAATCCCAACCCGATGTCGTGGTCGCATGAATTCGAAGGCGCGCGGGTATTTTACACGGCGATGGGCCATACCGAGGAAAGCTATGCCGACCCGTGGCTCATCCGCCACATTGCCCAGGGATTGGACTGGGTGCTGCAACGATAGGGGCTCGCTCATCTGCAAGTCAGATGCTCCCCTCTGCCACGACCGGCGGATTCTTTCTGCGGTCGCGGAACAGCAGCAGGAAGATCACTGCGGTAATTCCGGCAAATCCGGCGGGCATGAGCCAGAAGCTCTGCCAGTTTGACTCTCCGCCGCTGCCCGTGCCGACCTGAACGGCATTGGCGACATTGGTTCCGACCAGATAGCCGACGCCCCAGGTCATCAGCGCCAGGAACGACTGCGCGCGGTTGCATTCCTCGGCGGCGAAGCGGTTGCCGATCCAGATCGTCGCGGCGACGAAAACGAAGTCGAAGCCCACGCCATGCAATGCCAGGCCGGCATAGACGAGCGGCTCGATCGGGCCGGCGGCAGTGAAGGCATTGGCGAAGATCACATAGCGCACAGCCCAGGCGGCCATGCCGATGAACAGCACGCCCCTGATGCTGAACCAGCGCAGGAACAGCGGGAGAGCCAGCAGGAATGCCACTTCCGAAACCTGGCCGATCGTTTGCGTCGCGGCTGGGTTGGCGACCCCGATATCGTCGAGGAAGGGGTTGGCGTAGACGTTGTAGAACGAGAAGGGGACCATCATCAGCATCGAGCAGACGATCAGAACCCAGAAACTGCGGTCCGAAGTACGGATGGCGTCGAGCCCCAGCAGCGCAGTGACCGAGGGTCGTGCCTCACCAGCGCGTGGAGGCGTTCTGGGCAAAGTGAAGGAATAGACCCCGTAAGCGAGCGACAGCGCGGCAGCGAACAGGATGGGCTGAGCGGTTCTCTCGGCGTCGCCCGGCAGCACAACGCCGACCACCAGCCCGGCAACGATCCAGCCAATCGTCCCGAAAACCCGGATAGCCGGGAATTGCTTCTCGTTGTCGTCGAGCGCGTTGAGCGCAATTGTGTTCGACAATGCGATGGTGGGCATGAAGGCGAGCAACACACCGAGCGTTCCGAGGAACATCAGTCCGGCATCCGCACCGATCATCGTCAACACGAACAGGAGCAGCGCGGCAAACAGGTGCAGGACGCCCATCACCTTCTCGGCAGCGAAATAGCGGTCGGCCAACGCGCCGATGAACAATGGCGCGGCAATGGCAGCCCACCCTTGCGCCGAATAGATCCAGCCGACCGAATCCTGCAGGCCATGATGGGTGAGGTAGGTGGCAAACGGCACAAACCATGCCCCCCACACCGCATATTGCAGGAACATCATCAGCGACAGTCGTGCGCGAAGCCCCCTCTGCATGGCTCTATTCCTCCCCAAAATTGTATCAGTCATTCAGTCCCAGGATGCGCCGGTTGCGCTGCATGTCCGGCGCCGCCCCTGCGAAATCGTCGAATGCCTTGGCGGTCTTTTCGATCATGTGCGATGCGATGAACGGAGCGCCTTCGGCCGCGCCCTGTTCGGGCGATTTCAGGAAGCATTCCCATTCGAGAACCGCCCATCCGTCGTAGCCGTGCTGCGTCAGCCGCGAGAAGATACCGGCGAAATCCACCTGCCCGTCACCCAGCGACCGGAAGCGCCCGGCGCGCTCGCTCCAATCGCCATATCCTCCGTAAACGCCAACCCGCCCGGTCGGCAGGAACTCGGCATCCTTCACATGGAACATGCGGATGCGTTCGTGATAGATGTCGATGAACTCGAGGTAGTCGAGCTGCTGCAATACGTAGTGACTGGGATCATACAGGATGTTGGCGCGCGGGTGATTGTCCACCGCCGCCAGGAAACGCTCCCAGCTAATCCCGTCATGCAAATCCTCACCCGGATGAATTTCGTAACAGGCATCGACGCCGTTCTCGTCGAACACGTCGAGCAGCGGCTTCCAGCGGCGGGCGAGTTCGGCGAAGCCTTCTTCGACCAGTCCCGCCGGCCGTTGCGGCCAGGGATAGACCGTCTGCCACAGCAAGGCCCCGGAGAAAGTGGCATGCGCGGTAAGGCCAAGCCTTTGGCTCGCCCGCGCTGCCATCCGCACCTGCTCGCGTGCCCATTCGGTGCGCGCTTCCGGCCGCCCATGAGTTTCCGCCGGAGCGAAAGCGTCGAACAGCTCGTCATAGGCGGGATGCACCGCCACCAGCTGGCCTTGCAGGTGGGTGGAAAGCTCGGTGATCGCGACACCGGCCTCGGCACAGATCCCGGCGAGTTCGTCGCAGTAGTCCTGGCTTTCCGCCGCCTTGGCGAGATCCATCAGCCTTGCATCCCAAGTGGGAATCTGGATGCCGACATATCCCAGGTCGGCGGCCCATTTGGCCATCGCGGGAAGGCTGTTGTAGGGCGCTTCGTCGCCAGCAAACTGGGCGAGAAATATGGCCGGTCCCTTCATGGTAGCTCCTCGATATTGACCCAGCTAGCGCCGCTTTCGCTGCTGGCATGTGCCGCTTCGACAAAGGCCATATGCGCCATGCCTGCGTCCAGGCCGGCATAGGCTGGCAGGCAGGCCACCTCGCCACGCACCGCAAGCGCGAAGTCGTGATAGATATTGGCGAAGGCTTCCAGATAGCCTTCGGGATGGCCTGAGGGCAGCCGCGTCGCCACCATCGCCGCATCGCCGAGGTATCCGCGATCGACGCCCGGGGTCCACAATTGCTCGGGCTCTCCGCGTCGGGCCAATCGCAGGTGGTTGGGATGCTCCTGTTCCCAGTGCAACGCGCCCCGCTCGCCCCAAATCGAAATGGCCAAACCATTGGCGTCACCCACGCAGATCTGGCTGGCGACCAGCGTTCCGCGACCGCCCCCCGAAAGGTGGAACATAGCCATGCCATCATCGTCGAGCGCGCGGCCGGGAACCGCTGCGCGTAGTTCCGCAGCAATGCGCGTCATTCGCTCTCCGGTCATGAATTCGACCAGATTGAAGGCATGCGTGCCGATATCGCCGAATGCTCCGGCAATACCCGATCGCGCCGGGTCGGTCCGCCATTCGGCCTGCTTGCCCACGCCGTCTTCGGCGCGCGCCAGCCAGCCTTGCGTGTAGCGCACGGCCACGCGCCGAACCGCTCCCAACTCGCCCGATTCCACCAGTTCGCGCGCCTGCCGGACCATTGGATAGCCAAGATAGGTATGCGTGATGCCCAACAGCGCGCCGGTGCGACGGGCCGCCTCCAGGATCTGTCTGGCTGCCGCCATCGTATCGGCGAGCGGCTTGTCGGTCAGCACGGGAAAGCCTGCCTCCATGGCCGCGATCGCAGCTGGAGCATGGACATGGTTCGGTGTGACGATGGCGACGAACTCTGCCCGTTCGCTTTCGGGCAGGGCAAGTTCGCCTGCGATCATCGCCTCATAATCGTCATAGGTCCGCTCCGGCGCGAGACCCACTGCAGCGCCGGACCGTCGCGCCTTTTGCGGATCAGCAGAAAGCGCGCCAGCGACCAGGCGGCAATTGCCTGCGATTGCCGCGGCTGTGCGGTGAACCGGGCCGATGAAAGCCCCCTCGCCGCCGCCGATCATTGCATAGCGTACAGGACCCATCGTCATATGACCTCTCGCAAGAAGGCAAGGCTTTCGCCCATCTGGTCAATGACCGGCCGGGTGAAGGGAGCTTCCTGCTCAACGAACCAGCTGGCGATCGGTGCCCTTCGGGCCGCGGCCAATACCGCCTGCCAGTCGATCGTGCCGGAACCGATATGTACCGTGGTCAGATCGTCTGCGATCGTGTGAGGTGTTCGCTGCGCTGTTGCGATGTCCTTGATGTGGAGCAGTTCGATACGCTCTGCGTGGTGGTCGATCACTTCAGCCGGATCGAGCCCCGCTGCCGCCACCCAGCCGAGGTCGAGTTCGAACGCGACCAGCGCGGGATCTGTCAGGCGCAGCAGCTCATGAAAGGCAAGCACTCCATCGTAGCGGAGGAATTCGGCCGGATGGTTGTGATAGGCAAAGCGCATCCCCATCGCCTTTGCGGCTGCGCCGATTTCGTTCATGCGCAGGGCATTCTCGCGCCAGTCGGCGAGCGTCATCGCGGCCGCGGAGGCACGTATCCAATCCAGCGCAGGATCAAACGCCGCTCTGGAAGATGGCGAGGACGCTACGAAATGGCGGACGCCCACAGCCTGCGCCTGATCCAGCTTGGGCTGGTATTCCTCCATCAAGTCGCGCATCGAGAAGTGGCAGGAAACCGGATCGAGTCCCGCAGCGCGGACCCGTGCGCCGAAATCTTCGGGTGCGAGATCCTGCCAGCCCGCCGCTTCGATACGCCTGTATCCCAGGGCATGCATGCGCATGAGCGTGCCATCGAAGTCGCGCGCCAGCTCGTCCTGGACTGCCCACATCTGGAAACCCGGGGGAAGCGCCAATGGATTGCCCAGCGGTTCCGCCGATAGCGGCCGCGGGCCGACCATTGTCATGCCTGCAAGGGCTGCGCTGCCGCGCAAGAGCGACCGGCGATCGATCATGGCAATCCTCTCTTCCGAGGCCTTCCCATCTGGTGGCCTCCTTTTCACTAGACGCATTGGTATCGCTACCACGTCCGGTCTGCAACCAATTTGGAATCTCGACCGGTGCGACTGCGTGGGAAAGCTGGCCGTTGATCTCCTTCCCGGGAAGGAATTCAGCCTTGTTGCCTTACGCGCTCGTCAGGCAACTGCTGCCAAGCAGCAGTGTTACAAAATCAGGACCTTGAAGCCTCGTCAGGTGCTTTTCTCGCCCCGCTCTCATCACGAATAATCGCCATTGCAGGCACACCTTCTGAGGTGGAATTGGCCGCAATATCGATGGGGAAAGATTGCCTCGGCACAGAGCAGATCGCGTGGGCCGAATCTGCATCTGTCTGCTTGATGGATGCGGCGAAGCTTGCCGGCATCACCCTTGAGTCGCCAGGCCCAACAGAGACGAATCGGCAAATTACTGCCGCGTCGAATGTCGTCTTCGCACCGGCCATCTCGACCGCTGACACGGGCGATGCGCTTGGCAGGGCAGCCGAAAATTGCAGCGGGGCAAGCGCGGCAATTTACCGATTCTTGGGCGCGATCGTGGTCCAGGATGCATTGGTTTTGGCCATGACCACCGCCCTCGCAGCGCTCGATTCCGTGGCACAATATCTTCCCGCCCGACATCGCATATCAATTCATCAGACTAATAATGCGCGCGGCCGTGTTGCGAACATCGCCCGGTCCAAAATCGAATCGGCGTCCAGGGAGGTGCACATTTCTCACCGGCAAATATGTCGATAGTTTTGCGGGGTGGTGCAATCGGGCTGGAACCTGCAATGGGCCCAGTTGCAGAGCCGAACACAACTGACGTCGAATGCAGGCGCAATTCTGCAACTAGCGCTCGCGCGAATGCTTGCACAATCGCATTTAGCCATTGACATCTGAACGCAATAACCACTAGGCACGAAATCGGCGCGAAAATGGTAGCGCTACCAAAATTCGGCAGGAAGCCGAAAGTGGGGAGGATGAAATGATTGGTTTATCAATGCGCGCTGGCGCAACTCGTACCGTGTCCGCAATTGCTATCGCAGCCAGCCTTGTTGGCGCCTCAAGCGTTGCAGCCCAGGATGAGAGCGTTGGCGAAGATGGCGCATCTGCTCAGCAAGACGGCAACGTTATTATCGTATCTGGGATTCGCGCATCGCTCGATCGCTCGATCGACCTGAAGCGGAATTCCTCGGGTGTGGTCGACGGTATTTCGGCTGAAGAAATCGGCAAGTTCCCCGATACCAACCTTGCCGAGTCGCTCCAGCGTATCACCGGTGTCTCGATCGACCGCGTGAATGGCGAAGGATCGAAGGTTACCGTCCGCGGCTTTGGCCCTGGCTTCAACCTCGTGACTCTTAACGGTCGCACACTGCCGACCGCGAGCATCGCCTCTGTCGGTCAGGATCAGAACGGCGACTTCGTTTCGGGCACGACCCGATCATTCGACTTTGCGAACCTCGCTTCGGAAGGCGTTGGGCGTCTCGAAGTGTACAAGACCTCGCGTGCAGCGGTTCCCGGTGGCGGCATCGGTGCGGCGATCAATATCGTGACCCGCCGACCGCTGGATGCGCCTGAAGGCATCAGCGGCTCGATCGGTGCCAAGGCCCTTTATGATGGTTCGGATACTTTCGATCACTCGCGCGTCACGCCTGAGGTTTCGGGCCTGGTCAACTGGACAAATACTGATGCCACATTCGGTGTCGGTCTCTTCGGCAGCTACCAGAAGCGCAACAATTCGGCCGTGTCGGAATCGGCCAATGATTGGAACATCCTGCCTTACAGCCAGTTTGCCGGGACAACGACCTTCCGCCGTGCTGACGGAACCACCACCGTCACCAATCCGCCGGCCGATCCGGAAACGCTGATCGCAATACCCAACGACACGCGTTACCACTATTCGGAGTTCCAGCGTGAGCGGATCAACGGGCAGCTGACGCTTCAGTTTGCGCCGTCAGACCGGCTTACGGTGACAGCCGATGCGACCTATTATCGCAACGAAGCCGAAGAGCAGCGGACCGACCAGACCACCTGGTACAACCGCCCGTTCGACGCGATCGAGTTCGACGGCAATGATCAGGTAGCGACTGCGATCTTCATCGACGACGTCATCAGCTCGCCCAAGGATGGCGGCTTCGAACAGCAGTATCGTGCCACCAAGGACGAACTCGTTTCGCTTGGCCTCAATGTCGATTTCGAGGTTTCGGACAACCTGACGCTGATCCTCGACGGCCACCATTCGGAAGCCAAGGCCAGGCCGAACAACCCGCTCGGTCACACCTCCACCCTGTTTGCGCTCGCGCAGAAAGGCATCGTGGACCAGGGTCTGCGGATCGTCGACGGCTTCCCTCAGCAGTTCATCACTTTCGATGACTCGACCAACGGGAACAACAACGGCGTTCTCGACATCCCCGATCTCGGAACCCAGGTGGCTCGCAGCCAGACTGCATTCCAGGAACAGACCGTCGACGAAGTGCGTCTCGACGGCGTTTGGGAAATGGGTGATGATGATCGCGTCCAGTTCGGCGCGAGCTATCGTTCGGCCGGCATGTCGAGCCGCACGACCAGCACTTACAACGCCCTGGGCGATTGGGGTGTCGGCAGTGTAGGCGACATCGCAGCGACTGCGCCGGATGCGGTGACGCCGTTCTGCCTTGTTTGCCAGTGGAAGGATTTTGACACGGGCATCTCGCCAAGCGATCCGCTTGCGACGGCTTTCCGGGGTGACGCGACGGCGCTCTACACGGCCTTCAACGTTCCCGGCACCGTCAACGGTACCAGCAACAATCGCGTGAACGAGGACATCTGGGCGGTTTATGGCCAGGTCGAACTCAACACCGAACTGATGGGCCGACCGGTCAATGTGGTTGCGGGTGTGCGATACGAACGCACCAGTTCCGAATCGATCACGCTTCAGGGCGTTCCCCAGAGTATCAACTGGGCTGCGGACAACGACTTCGTCGCTGTTCTTTCTGCCGACGAGCAGCCGGTCACCGGTGATAACACTTACGACCACATCCTGCCGGCGCTCGACTTCTCGATCGACATCACAGACGATCTCAAGGGTCGCGTGTCCTTCGGGCGCACAATCGCCCGTCCGGACTTCGGTTCGCTGTTTGCCTCGACCAACCCAGGCAATCCGAACCGTCCGACGGCGCTTGGCGGCGTCCCCGGTGGCAACGCTGGCAACCCGCAGTTGATACCGCTGGTGTCGGACAACTTTGACGCCAGCCTGGAATGGTACTTCGCCCCGTCCAGCTATTTCTCTGTCGGTTTCTTCGACAAGCGGGTGAAGAACTTTGTCGGCACGGGTCAGGTTACTCAGGAACTGTTCGGTCTGCGTGACCCGAGTTCTGGCGTTGACGGCACGCGGTCAGGCCAGGCTCTGCAGTATCTCCAGGATAACGGCCTCGACCTTTCCGACGTCAATCTGTTCACGCTGTCGGCGCTGATCGACCAGTTCGGCTATGCCGACGCGGTTACCCAGTTCAACGCCAATCTCGGTGCGAACGGGCTGGACCAGCAGTTTGTGGACGATATCCTCGGTGCTTACGACCTCGTGGGTAATGCGGATGATCCGCTCTACCAGTTCCAGGTGCAACAGCCGGTCAACAGCGAGGATGCGCACATCTACGGTGTGGAAATCGCCGGTCAGTACTTCCTGGGCGATACCGGGCTGGGCGTTGCGGCGGCTTACACGCTGGTTCGCGGCGATATCGGTTACGACATCACCGCTCCGACAAATGCCGACCAGTTCGCGCTGCTCGGCCTGTCGGATACGTTCAACGCCTCGCTCATCTACGAGAACTACGGAATCTCGGCGCGCCTGACCTACAATTGGCGCGACACCTTCCTGTCGAACAACAGCCGCGGTTCATCGCGTAACCCGGTGTTCGTGGATGCCTACGATCAGCTTGATCTCAACGTCAGCTATGACGTTACCGACAACATCTCGCTGTCGTTCGAAGGGATCAATCTGACTGGATCGAACGTAAAGACTTACGCTCGAACGAAGAACCAGCCCTGGTTCATCGTCGATGGTCGTCCGCGTTACTACGTGGGTGCCCGGTTCCGCTTCTGATTTCCTGAAGCCAGATGAACAAGGAAGGGCCGTTGCCGATCAGATGCGGTGACGGCCCTTCTCATTCAATCGCAATACTGTAGGCTCCAGCCATGCAGACAGCCATTCTCGACAATGTCACTCATGCCAGCCTGAGGCTGCGGCGCGGAGCCGGTGCGGAGTTTGGTGACCCGGCCGGCCAGGTCGCCGTGTTCCTGCCGGAGCTTGCGCAAGTGCAGCGCGAATATCCGATCCTGTTCACCCGCGATGATAGCGGGATCGCCACTCCAATTGCCATCATCGGGCTCGAACCGGATGAGGTTCTGTTTGTGCAAGAGGGAACATGGGATGCCCGCTATGTACCCGCTCTGGTCCGCAAAGGACCGTTTCTGCTGGGTGCAGCGGGAAGCGATGATCCGGTGGTGCACATCATCCTCGATCACCCCAAGGTTACCGAAGATGAGGAGGGTTCCGATCCGCTATTCCTTCGCCACGGCGGCAACAGCCCTGTGCTGGAGGAGGCGCTTGAAGCCCTGCGCATGATTCACACGGGCCTCGATGCAACGCGTCACATGTCAAAGGCGCTCGACGATGCAGGGCTCATCCAGCCGCTGGCGCTAAACGTTCAGATTTCCGATTCCAAAGCCGTCAAGTTCGACAATTTCCATGCAATTTTGCCGGAAGCGATCCAGGATCTCCCCGCAGACGAGGCAGCGAAACTCCACGGCGCGGGTTTCCTTGCCCCCGCTGTGTTGATCGCACATTCGCTCGGCACTCTGAATGACCTCGTACGGCGCAAGAGGATGCGCGACGGATAGGCATGGCAGGCAAGGCTCTCCACCGGATGCCCGAAGCGGATTGTGTCGAAGAATCATCGGCGCCTATGCCGCGCGGCGAAGAGCTCGACCGATTCATTGCGGAAACCATGCGCCCGATTGTCTTCAGGGGCGCTGGAGCCGAACTTCCAATAGTTCGCCATTCTCTCTCTTCCACCGACAGCGTGATGCAGTACCTGCAGGAAAAATGGTCTGGGAGAGCCTTGACCGTCTACCGCGTTGCTGCCGCGGCCAATGGCCGCTTTCACTACAACCAAAACCTCGATGGCTTCAATTTCGCGGCATCGAAGGAAGCTCTCGATCCGATATTGCGCGAAATCGCCGCCGTGCCGGAAGAAACGATTTACGTCGGTTCAACCGATCTTGAGTTGTTCTTCCCTGGGCTTTGGGCAGAAAACGATCCGGGCCTGGAGGGCGTCGTCGACGAGAACTGCGCTCCGGTGGTCGGAAGCCTGTGGATGGGCAATCGCACGGTCACTTCCGCGCATTATGACCTATCCAACAATTGTGCGCTTTGTGCCGCCGGCCGCAGGCGGTTCACCTTGTTTCCACCCGACCAGATCGGTAATCTCTATCCCGGTCCGCTTGAGCCAACGCCGGGCGGGCAGGTCGTCAGCATTGTGGATTTTGCAGCTCCCGATTTCGCGCGGTTCCCGCGCTTTGCGGAAGCCCTTGAAAACGCGCAATCGGTCGTGCTCGAACCCGGGGACATTCTGGTCTATCCGGCGATGTGGTGGCACCAGGTCGAAGGGCTGGATGATTTCAACATCCTGCTCAATTGGTGGTGGAACCAGGTTCCCGACTTTGTCGACACGCCGCAACTTACCCTGATGCACGCCATGCTATCGATACGGCAGAGACCGCAATACGAGCGGGAAGCGTGGAAGGCGATATTCGACCACTATATCTTCGGCGACACCGGTGATGCCAGCGACCACTTGCCCGATCATATCCTTGGCCCGCTGGGTAAGATGGACGCGATGTTCGCACGCCGCCTGCGCGCCATGCTGACGCGAAGGATGCAGCGATGAGCGGACCCAAACCCACGCGCGTGGTGATAGCCGGCGGCGGCACGGCAGGGTGGATCGCCGCTTGCGGGCTGGCCCGGCAACTGGGCAAGCTGGTCGAAGTCACACTGGTCGAAAGCGATGCTATTCCCACCATCGGCGTCGGCGAAGCAACTATTCCAACCGCCCGCAGCTTTCACGAATATCTGCGCATCGACGAGCGCGCATTCATGTCGTCGACCGGTTCGACCTTCAAGCTCGGTATCAGGTTCGACGACTGGGGCGCACTGGGCGACAGCTACATGCACAGTTTCGGCACGTTCGCGATGCGCAACTGGGTCGCCGAGTTCCAGCATTTCTGGCTGGAAGGGCGCGAGCTGGGTGTCGATGCGCCAATCGGCGCTTACTGCCTCGAGCACGAAGCCGCGCTCGCACACAAATTCACCACCGAGGGTAATCCTCAGCCGAGCTATGCCTATCATCTGGACGCAGGACGCTACGCAGCCTTTCTGCGTGCAGTTGCGGAGCGTGATGGCGCAAGACGGATCGAAGGGCGGATCGAGACGGTCGAGCAAGACCCTGAGACGGGCGATATCGCTGCGCTCTTGCTGGACCACGGGCAACGCGTCGAAGGTGACCTGTTCATCGACTGTACCGGTTTCCGCGCGTTGCTAATCGGCGAAACTCTCGGCATTGGCTATGAAGACTGGAGCCATTGGCTACCTACAGACGGGGCATGGGCTGTCCAGACCGAGAACACCGATGCTCCGGCGCCCTATACGGTTGCCGCTGCGCATGATGCAGGTTGGCAATGGCGCATTCCGCTTCAGCACCGAACCGGGAATGGGCTGGTCTTTGCAAGCGAGTATCTCGAGCCCGATGCGGCTCGCGAGAGACTGCTCGGCAATGTAACCGGCGAGCTGCTCAACGATCCGCGGCTTATTCGCTTCAAGACCGGGCGCAGGCAGACGATGTGGTCCAGGAACTGCCTGGCGATGGGGCTTTCTTCGGGGTTTGTCGAACCGCTGGAATCCACCAGCATCCATCTCATGATGATCGGAGTGACGCGACTGATCCAGCTCTTCCCGTTCGGCGGGATCACCCCGGCTTTGCGGGATCGCTGGAACGAACTTTCGCTCCGCGAACTCGAGCATGTGCGCGATTTCATCATCCTCCACTATTACCTGACCCAGCGCGACGATTCCGATTTCTGGCGCAGTCGGTCGGCGATGGAAGTCCCCGCAAGCCTTGAAGCCCGTATCGAGAATTTTTCGGAACAGGGGCAGGCTTGGCAAGAATCGCTCGAACTGTTCCGCACCGAAAGCTGGATTTACGTGTTTCTTGGCCAAGGCCTGGCACCCCGGCAATGGCACCGCCTGGCGAGCCTGATGAACTCAGATCGCCTGAAGCAAGCGTTGGCACAGCAGCGAGACGCCATTTCGGCGCAAGTGGCGGCGATGCCTTCGCATGGCGACTTCGTCAGCTCCTATGCGCCTGACAACAGGCCTGCCTGAGCGCGCAAGAGGACGCGAGGGCCGGCCAGCCAAGCTGGCAAAGTGGGCATGACAAGCAGTCGAGGATTTGGCTTCACGGCAGCTTGTCGCCATGTCGATCACGCTATTGCGCCGGACTGCTGGCTCTAGCCGTCGTGGGTGCGCCATTGGGTTGGAGTGCAACCGTACCAATCCCGAAATGCCCGGGCGAAGCTTGAGCTATGGCTGAAGCCCAGGGTCTGCGCGATGCCGGCAATAGAGCTGGTGCCTGCGCTCAGCATCTCGACGGCGAGTTCAGCCCTGATCTCGTCCGCGACCTGCTGGAAAGTGATTCCTAGGTCAGCGATGCGCCGCGCCAGAGTCCTCTCCGAAATGCCCTCGGCTTTGGCGATTTCCTTCAGCCGGGGAACGCGGTGTTCGCTTTCGATGACCGTGCGGAGCGCCGACTTTAGCCGTGACGGGGACAGGGATTCCTGGTGGAAGGCAATTCGAGCTTCGAGCCATTCTTGCTCGCTTGCCCATGCAACCGGATCGTGGCTCCCGTTTCGGGCCATGCTCCATTGCTTCGGCAGTCTCAGCCGCGTTGAGCTGGAGTTCGGGTGAATCTCGTATTCCCCGGCTTCGATCAGAACTCCATGCCAGGAGGGAAGCCCACCGCGGATGGACAGTTCGGCTCGACCGGGCGCGTCGCAAATATAGGGAGCTGGCTCGAAAACCTTGGCGATGTGCAGCAGATAGGTCGCAGCTGTGATTTCCATGAACTCGCCCACGATCCCCAGATCTTCGCTAACGCTGACGCGAATTCCAAAATCATCATCACCCTGCTCTACCTCGAAGCGGACAATGTAATTCTCGATTGCCAGAGCCCTGACAAGGAATTTGATCGCGGAATCGACGTCAGGCGCGCTGCGTAGCCTGTCGAAGGTTCGCGGTACGAGCTGGAAATGGAGCGGGCCTGTAACGCTGGCGAGCAGTTTTTCGGGCCCAACATGGTCAAGAAAATTGCCCAGAATGAGCAAATCGTCAGCCAGGCCGATCTTGCGGGGAAGCGCGGCGCCCGCCTTGAGCGATGTGCCATCGAATATCCATGCGGGCCAGCCAAGGTCGCTACCCCACATACGATAGATGCCGCTGGCTACTTGCCGATCGGCAATGTCCGCAACCTTCGGCAGGATACTCGATACAAGCGTTCGATATTTGGGTAGCCTGCCGTGCAAGGTTCGATCCTATCCAATCGCTAAATGGTTTCCATGCCTCAAGGGCAGCGATGACCGGGCCGGGAATGGCCAGGCGTCAATTTGGATGCGAACCGATCTGTTCTTCGATGTCGAACCTCTTGCGGGTCCGCCTTCAACTTACCCCGTCAGCGCCTCAATTGATTGCCAAAAATGGCATGAATTGCAAACCCGGAGTCAGCAAATAGTCGTAGCCGCTTATCGGCCCGCCCACTAGTTTTATTCTACAAATCGCAACGTGGGTGGTGTCGAGTTACATGAAAAATCATCTGGCAGCGGCTGCGCTGGCATGCACTTGCCTTGCCGCCTGTACGACCCAATCGGAAGCTCCCCCGGTCAATGTCCCCTTTGCCGGGTTGGAGGGGACTAGCTGGCAACTTGTTGGCATCGAATCGATGGCCGATGCCCAGCCAGCCAGGCGGCCGGACGATTCGAGCAAATACATTCTCACATTCGGCGCGGAAGGCCGGGTCATGGCACGGCTGGACTGCAATCGCGGCACCGGCATCTGGCGAAACGACATTTCCAACGCGACAGGCGGCACGCTGGCCTTCGGGCTCATGGCGGTGACCAAGGCGCTGTGCCCCGAGCCGACGCTCGGCGAGGTGCTTGAACGCCAGCTTCCGTACGTCCGCACATTCATCATCCGCGACGGGCATCTTCACATGGCGCTGATGGCCGATGGCGGGATAATCGAATGGAAACCAGCCAAGACTCCGCGCTAGCTTTGGTGTTATATTCGGTTTCCTTTTCACTGCGTTAGAAGGACAGCTCATGTCACAGAAATCCTGCAATTCTCTCCGCATTTCGGCTCTCACCGGCACCGGCCTGATTGCTCTTGCCATGGCATATTCCGCACCTGCTTCGGCGGGTCCGGTCACCTGCGACACCGGAACGGGGACTGACAGCTTCGAGTGCGGAGTTGCCGGTACCACCACTGACGGAAACAACAGTTCGGTTGCAGTGGGCAAGGCTGCCACGTCGACAGGCGAGTTTTCGACTGCTGTGGGCTCGAATGTATCTGCGGGTGCAGGCGCAACAGCGATCGGCCACAGCTCAGATGCAATCGCGCTCGATTCCATCGCGATTGGCCATGAGGCGAATGTTACGGCGACGTCGGTCGAGGCCATCGCAATTGGTCGCGGGACTACTGCCAGCGCTATCGACGCGATTGCGCTTGGGGCATTCAGCGAAGCAAGTACGGCGGGTGCGAACGCCTTCGGCCACCAGGCAACGGCCGGCGGAGTGGATTCGATTGCATTCGGGACCAATACCGCCGCAACACATTCGAATACGGTTGCGTTGGGCAATGGCGCACAGGCTACCGCAGTCGACGCAATTGCGGCCGGGCACCTGGCGGCAGCTTCAGGAGTAAACGCGATAGCAACAGGCAACCAGGCGGATGCCTCGGGGGAAAATGCCATTGCGATCGGCTTCAATACAACTGCGTCTGCCACTGACACGATTGCGATCGGCAACGGTGCGAGTTCTACATTCGATAACGGCATTGCGATTGGCGATGGAACGAGCGTGACAAACCAATTTGGCGTTGCCATTGGCGGTGCCAGTACGGCGGCATTTAGCGCGACGGCCGTGGGCGACAACGCGCAGGCGACCGGAGAAGATTCAGCAGCCTTTGCATCCAACAGTAAAGCAAGCGGCGATAGCAGCCTTGCCCTTGGCCATACTGCGGTTGCGTCGGGTGCAAGTGCGATTTCGCTTGGCAGCGCCTCGGTTGCATCTGGGGCGGAATCGACCGCATTGGGCACTTCGGCTAGCGCGACCGGAACGAGTTCGCTGGCTGCTGGCCGTTTCGCTGACGCGAGCGGACTACATGCTGTTGCGCTGGGCGATGGAGCTGACGCGTCGGGCGAGAGTTCAATTGCGACAGGCGATCACGCGGATGCCTCGGGCCTGAGCTCGGTTGCTACGGGCGATCATGCAGACGCCTCAGGCCAATATGCGCTGGCAATCGGCTTCAATACAACTGCCTCTGGTACTGATGCGATTGCGATCGGCCGGGGTTCCAATGCTGGTTCAGGCAACAGTATCGCGCTTGGCGAAAGTGCAACTTCGACCGGCTCGTTCGGCATTGCAATTGGCGGAGCAAGTATCGCGGGCGAAGCTGCGACAGTCGTGGGTGACGCAGCCGAGGCAACTGGCGAAAGGTCCAGCGCCTTCGGAGGTAACGCGGTGGCAAGCGGAATTTCCAGTACCGCAGTTGGTTCATTTTCCTCTGCTTCGGGCACAGCCTCCACGGCTGTCGGGGAGAACGCGAAGGCGAGTGGAACGAGCGCGACGGCTCTTGGCAGTGATGCGGATGCAAGCGGATCGAGTGCGGTTGCCTTGGGAGAGTTTGCGGATGCAAGCGGAGACAGGTCGCTTGCCGCCGGTTACTTCGCAGATGCAAGCGGGCTTCATGCTGTGGCGCTTGGCGACAATGCCGACGCCTCGGGCGAGCGCTCGATTGCGTTGGGCAACAATGTCGATGCGACGGCCGAGCGTGCGGTCGCCATCGGCGAAGGGTCCACCGCATCGGGCCTCTATTCGATGGCGTTAGGGTATGATGCCACGGCTTCTGCGGAGGGTTCGGTAGCGCTGGGCAACGGCTCGATTGCTGACCAGGCTAACACTATCTCTGTGGGCGCAGTCGGCAGCGAACGTAGGATCGTGAATGTGGCCGATGGTGTCGATGCGCATGACGCGGCCACCGTCGGCCAACTTGGGACCGCCATTGCCAACGTCAATGCAGTTGCTGCCGGTCAGGCGACGCAGATCGCCGGCCTTCAAACCCAGGTGGCAACCAATGTTGCCGACATTGCTGACCTCGACACACGGGTCACGACCAACGAGAGCAATATTGCCGCCAATACAGGCGCGATCTCGGCAATCGACGGGCGAGTGACGACTCTCGAATCCGGCACGGCAACGAATGGCGCCGCCATTGCGGCGCTCGATACGCGTGTGACGACCAACGAAGGCAATATCGCCACCAATACTGGCGCGATTGCTACGAACACCGCCAATATTGCCACCAACGCTGGTGGCATCGCCACAAATGCTGGCAATATCGCGACCAATACCGGGGCGATAGCCGGTCTCGATACAAGGGTGACTGCAAACGAAGGCGAAATCCTCGCCATCGGCAATCTGATCGTCAACCAGAAGAACGGCGGTTTCACCTCGACCAACGAAGCGGGTTCCGGTGTGCCGGTTGCCTCCGGAAAGGATGCTTCCGCCGGCGGATCCGGTGCGGTAGCTTCAGGCAACAAGTCGCTCGCGGTTGGCAACGGCAGCCAGGCCAGCAAGACCGGTTCGGTCGCGCTTGGGTATCAGGCGACCTCATCTGGTACGAGTTCGGTCGCCATCGGTGAAAACTCGACCGACGATGGCGAGGCCAATGTCGTGTCGGTGGGCAGCACTGGCAACGAACGCCGGGTGACGCATGTCGCGGCCGCGGTGAACAGCACCGATGCCGTCAACCTGGGACAGCTTTCGAGCTCGCTCGACCAGCTGATGGCTTCCTCGAATGCCTATACCGACCTGCGCATTCTGGAGGTCGATGCCGATATTCGCGACCTGCGGCGGGATTCGGAGGGCGGCACAGCAGCGGCCATGGCGCTTTCGGCCATCCCACAGTCTTACCAGCCGGGAATGGGCGTCATCGGCGGCGGCGTGGGTGTCTGGCAGGGTGAACAGGCCATCGCGGTGGGCGTTTCCAAGTCGGACCCAGAGGGCAAGTTCGTATTCAAGGTAGGCGGCACCGTAACAAGCCGCGGCCAGGCGGGAGCTAGCGCGGGCGTCGGGTTCGCATTCTGAAACGAGCAGGAGTGAAGGAAATGAACATGAAGAAGATGATTTGCTACAGTGTCGGGGCAGCGATTGCCTTTACCCCGATCGGTGCACTCGCTGAAACTCCGAGCGACGTCGATGACCTGATCGGGGCAAGAGGCCGTAGCTTCGACCCCGAAATGGGCAGCCGTGGCTATGAATTCGTCAAGAAGGAAGGCGAAGCCCAGTATTGGTGGAACAGCCACACCAAGACCTGCGTGGCTGCGACCATCGCCAATGGCCGTGTCGATACGCTCAACACTCAAGGCAAGAGCAAATGCGGCCATGGAGGAAGCTCGGCGGCCGGTATCGTTGCCGGTGCGGCGGCAGTTGGCCTGATCGCGGCGCTCACGCATCATCACAAGCATGACGATTCGCGCAACACTTCCGAATACAACACTGAATATGAGCGCGGGTACAATGACGGCATGTACGGCAGCCACTATTCGAAGCATGATTCAGAGGCCTATCACTCCGGCTACATGGCTGGCGAGACAGAGCGCAACAATCGCAAACATTCCAACAGCGTTCTGGTCCGGGGCGCACCTGCTGAGGCGCAGAACGCCTGCAAGGAACGCGGCGACGAATATTGGGGTGTCCCTTCGGGAAGTACCGTACCTGTGAGCGTGTTCAAATATGACAACGGGCCCTACGAAATCACCGTTGCATCGGGCCATCGCCGTGCTTCGTGCACAGTGAACCGACACGGGCAGGTCAGCGGTTTCGCGGAATAGGTTGGGTCGCGGCGCGGAGCCCCCAACGCTCCGCGCCGAACCCTAAAACATGCACGCATGCGGCGAGATTGGATCTTGATATGAAAAGAATGAGAATTGCGAGTGGAGTTGCTGTCGCAAGCCTGTTTCTCGGCGCTTGCTCTCAAGAGGCTCCAGCGCCCGGAGAGGCTGCTGGTGAGGAAACTGCGGCAGCGAGCAACGACAATGGCACGTCTGCTGCCGAGACCGAGATCGCTTCTGCGGATGATCAGGCGGAAGCTGCTGGAAGCTCGACCGCCGCGACAGTGAGCACAGCCGACGAGGCCGAAGTGATCGATGGCATCACCAACAAGCGACTTTCGTTTGCGCCAGGAACATCTTCGGCACGTATCGAGGGATCGATCACAGGCTATGAAACGGTCGACTACCTTCTCAATGTTCGAGCGGGCCAGTCGATGAACATCTCCATGGCGAGCAAGAATACGGCCGCATATTTCAACCTGCTCGAGCCGGGTGAAACCGAAGTCGCGGTCTTTAACGGTTCGATTAGCGAAAACATGTTCGAAGGCGTTGCTGCCAAGAGCGGCGACTACCGGATCCGCGTGTATCTTTATCGCAATGCAGCCCGCCGTGGCGAAAAGGCCGAATACGCGCTCGAAGCGGCAGTCAGTTAACTCCCACGTATCTTATCGAGGAGATTGGATTGTGAGATTTCAGACCACACTTGGTACCGTTTCCATTCTTGCGGCGACACTTGCCCTGGCGGGTTGCGGCTCACCGGAGACGACCGATCAAACGACCGCAGAGGCGGTAGAGGCGGCAGAGGAAAGCGAGCCCGCCGCTGCAACTTCTGAACCCGAGCAGATGACGACTGAGGATGCTGCACCGATCAAGATGGATCCTCCGGTGAAAGCTGCAACGGCGGACCCCATTCGCGGGCCTGGCGGGTTGGAGAGCAAATGTCTCGCGCGGGTTACCGAGCAGACCGGCGGTGCCAAGACTTCGACCAACCGTATCGAGGAATCCGAAGCCGCGATCGAGATCTACGTCAATGTCGAAGGTGCCCAGGCACTCTGGAAGTGTCTTGGAAGCAGGGATGGCTCGATCACTGAGGCGTATTTTACCGGAGATGAAGGCGCGCTCTAATTCCTGCGGCCCATGCGCAGACGTTCAATTAAAGTCTGCCCTGGATCCTTGAGCCATGCCAACCTAGGGCACGATCCCTGCCGCATTCATTTCGACGGCCGTTACAATCCCGTCACGGTCGGTGTCGATCCGGTCAAAGTTGGACTGGGTGGCAATTCTGTATTCGATCAGTGTCACGATCCCGTCTTTGTCGGTGTCGAACTGACTCATTATCGGCGTGGGATCGATTGGAATTGCTTGTGGATTTGCGAGCGCTGAGAACTCCTGCGGGCTCAGCTGGCCATTCCCGTCCTGGTCCAGTTTGCCGAACACTTGCCGGTTTTGGCGCAATGCTTCTGTAGTAGCAGCTTCACGTTGAGCTGCCGCGACTTCTTCGGGCAGGATCACCCCATTGCCGTCTCGGTCAAAACGGGCAAACTCCGTATCCATTCTCTGGACAAACTCGGCGCGCGGAAGGTCTGCGACAGGAGGTGTGCCGGTGGCGCTTTGCGCGAGAGCGGATGTGCCCAAGACCCATGCGCACGACAGAAGCAAATAGTGTTGGACCCGCATGTCTCAATTCGTCCTTTCATGTGCCAGCCCGAAACTCAGGCCGAATCAGGCCTCTTCATTCATATGGCGGGCCGATCAAGAGCCTATTGTTCCTCGCTTCGCTTCACCAATTGGCGGGCGATGATGATACGCTGCATCTCGTTGGGACCTTCCGCGACGCAGGTGAGCGGGGCGTCGCGATACAGGCGCTCAACGTCATACTCCTTCGAATAGCCGTATGCGCCGTGAATACGCATTGATTCGATCGAGTTCTCCAACGCTGCCTCCGAAGCGAAGTACTTCGCCATGCCCGCTTCAAGATCGCTCCGTTCGCCACTGTCGAATTTCTCTGCGGCGTCGAGCGTCAGGAGCCGGGCCGCACGGGCGCGCGTGGCCATTTCGGCAAGCTTGAGCTGGATCGCCTGGTGCTCGGCAATCGGTTTGCCGAAAGTCTTGCGGATCTTGGCGTACTCCAGGCCGAGTTGCAGCGCCCCTTCGGCAATACCGGTGCCGCGTGCGGCGATGTTGATGCGGCCGAGCTCAAGCCCCCCCGTCGCCTGGTAGAAGCCTTGCCCCTCGATTTCGCCGATCAGCTGGTCGGCGCCAATGCGGTAATTGTCGAAAACCAGTTCGGCGGTGTCGATCGACTTGTAGCCGAGCTTTTCGAGCTTGCGGCTGACGGTAAAGCCCTCGCGCTTGTCGGCAATAAACAGGCTCATGCCCTTGTGGCGCGGTTCGGCATCGGGATCGGTCTTGACCAGCATGGCAAAGACGGAGCCGTGGATACCATTCGTAATCCAGGTCTTTGTGCCGTTGATGATATAGCCGTCGCCATCGCGGCGCGCGACCATGCGCAGGCCCTGCAGGTCCGTTCCCGCGTCGGGTTCGGTAAGCGCCAGCCCGCCGCGCAGCTCACCGCTCGCCAGAGGCGGCAGCCATTTGTCCTTCTGCCTGTCGGTGCCGAATTTCTCGATCGCCAGAGCCAGCATCAGGTGGGAGTTGAAGACGCCGGTGATGGACATCCATACTGCGGAAATCTTCATCACGATCTTGGCATAGGTTGTGGCCGGAAGCCCCAGCCCGCCATATTCCTGGCCCACCGTTGCGCCGAACAATCCCAGCTCGGCCATCTGACCGACCAGCTCGGCCGGCCATTCGTCTGCGTGATCGAAGTCTTTCACGACCGGGCGAACCTCGCGCTCGATCCACTTGTCGATCATGTCGAGCAGCGCCTGTTCGTCGGCGGGGTCGATCTTCCTCAGCGGTGCGGAATGTGCTGTCACCATTTCTCTCTTCAAACATCCTCTTGTGTTTGACGGATGTTCGTACCCGCTCGCCGAGTCAAGGCGCCCGCCTTCAAGGACCGAAGGGACCGGAATCATGGAACACTGCGATCCGACAGGGGGTGTGCGAAGGCCGGAGCCGTTACCTGGCCGAAACCTGGATGCTTGCCGAAAACTATGGACGCTTGCGCAAAACTGAGGCCCATTGAGCGCATAAATCTTCCATTGGTGTTCGATGGCGAGATCGTGCCGCAACCGGGTTGCCTGGCTCCCGGGAAGGAAATCGGGCACTCGATAGCCGAAATGGGAGAAGCCGGAATGACCGAGTTTACACGTCTCAATCCGATTACTGGCGAAGTCGCGTCGACTGCCACAGCGATGCAGCCAACGGATATTCCCGCGATTGCCGAGAGGGCGCAGGCCGGATTTGCGGAATGGTCTGTGATGGGGCCCAACGCCCGCCGTGCCGTTCTCAACAAGGCTGCCGATGCGCTGATGGCGAAGCAGGACGATTTTGTCGCAGCCATGATGGGCGAGATCGGTGCGACCGCTGGTTGGGCCATGTTCAACCTGGCTCTGGCAGCGGGAATGGTTCGCGAAGCCGCCGCGCTGACAACCCAGATCGGCGGTGAAGTCATTCCTTCCGACCATCCCGGAACGATCGCCATGGCCGTGCGTGAGCCGGTTGGCGTGCTGCTGGGCATCGCGCCGTGGAACGCGCCGATCATCCTGGGCGTGCGCGCCATCGCAGTGCCGCTCGCCTGCGGAAACAGCGTGATCCTGAAAGCCAGCGAGCAATGTCCGCGTACGCACGCGCTGATTATCGAAGCTTTTGCGGAGGCAGGTTTCCCCGATGGCGTCGTCAATGTCGTGACCAATGCGCCAGAGGATGCTGCCGAGGTGGTGGGTGCGCTGATCGACGCGCCTGAAGTGAAGCGCATCAACTTCACCGGCTCCACCGGGGTTGGCAAGATCATCGCCAAACGCGCGGCGGAGCATCTCAAGCCGGTGCTGCTCGAACTGGGCGGCAAGGCCCCGATGGTGGTACTTGAAGATGCCGATCTGGACGAAGCGGTGAAGGCCGCCGCTTTCGGTGCCTATATGAACCAGGGCCAGATCTGCATGTCGACCGAGCGGATCATCGTGGTCGATAGTGTGGCGGACGAGTTTGCGGCAAAGTTCAAGGCCAAGGTCGAAACCATGCCTGCTGGCGATCCAGTCGCCGGCAATACCCCGCTTGGTGCGGTGGTCGATGCCAAGACGGTTGCGAAGTGTCTGGCATTGGTCGACGACGCCGTGGGCAAGGGAGCCGAATTGCTGGTCGGTGGCGAGACGGTGCAGAATGTCGTCATGCCTGCGCATCTGGTCGACAGGGTGACGCCGGACATGAAGCTGTTTCGCGAAGAGAGCTTTGGTCCCGTGGTCGGCATTGCCCGTGCCCGCGACGAAGCCCATGCTATCGAGCTTGCCAACGATACCGAATACGGCCTGTCGTCAGCTGTCTTCACGCGTGACACGGCGCGCGGTCTCAAGGTCGCGCGGCAGATCCAGGCGGGTATTTGCCACGTCAACGCCAGCACCGTGTCTGACGAGCCGCAGATGCCCTTCGGCGGCATGAAAGCTTCTGGATATGGCCGGTTCGGCGGCAAGGCCGGGATCGATGCCTTTACCGAGCTGCGCTGGATCACGTTTGAAACCGAGCCGGGCCACTATCCGATCTGAGGATCGCCTGAGCTGAAGGTTGACCGAAGGACGGGCGGGAGCGATCCCGCCCGATCAAACCCGCTCGAGCCTGACCTGTGTCCCCGCCATTCCGCGAGTGATCGCGAAGGGCTTGTCGATTGAGACATCGGCAGCCCGGACTCCATCCATCGCCAGGCATTTTTCCGCCAGACGATGGGCAAAGGTCTCAATCAGCGGAATGTGCACCGCCGCAAGTTCGTCGATAGCGGCGACGATCTTGCGATAGTCTATGGTCTCACCGATCTCCGTGATTGGGCTGCTGCCCACGGCAATCTCGACCGTTACGACCAGAGGCTGACGCCTGCCGACCTCGTCGGGATTGATGCCGATATCGGCGAGCACCGGGTATTCGCGCACACGAACGGTGGTCGATGCCGTAATTTCAGCCATGGATTTGGGCTCCTGCATTGCGCGCGGCTTTGAGCGTGTTGGACAAAAGGCACGCGATGGTCATCGGGCCCACGCCGCCCGGCACCGGTGTGACGGCGCGGGCATGCTGGACTTCGTCGAATGCGACATCGCCAGTGAGTTTGTCCTTGCCGGATTCGGGGTTGAGAACGCGGGTGATGCCGACATCGATGATGACGGCCCCTTCCTTGACCCAATATCCGCGCACCAGGCGCGGCGCCCCGGCTGCGGCAATGATGATATCCGCCTGACGGGCGATGTCCGGCAGGCCGCGCGTCTCGATATGCGTGACGGTGACGGTCGCCTCACGCTCAAGCAGCAGCATGGCGATCGGCTTGCCGACAATGTTCGATTTGCCAATGACCACAGCATTCATGCCGGTCATGTCGTCGATCACCGTATCAAGCAGCTTCATCACGCCCAGGGGGGTGCATGGGACCAGGCCGCCCGTGCCGGTGGATAGCCGCCCGACGTTGACGGGATGGAAGCCATCGACATCCTTGCCCGGATCGATTGCTCCCAGGATCACGCCGGCATCGATGTGCTGCGGCAGCGGCACCTGGACCAATATGCCGTGAATGGTCGGATCGACATTGAGCCGGGCGATGAGTGTGAGCAAGGCATCTTGCGGCGTGTTCTCGGGCAAGCGGTGTTCCTGGCTGGAAATGCCGACGCGAGCACATGCCTTGATCTTGTGGGCGACATAGACCTCGCTCGCCGGATCGTTTCCGACCAGCACGACCGCCAGGCCCGGTGCCACTCCGCGCTCAGCAATCAGTGCGTCAACGCCGGCCTTGGTCTCCGTGTCAAGTTGGCGCGCCAGCGCCTTGCCATCGATCAACTCCGCCAAAATCCGTTCCTCTTCCACACTCGCGGCAAGCCAGGACGGTTGTCTTGCTTCGCGTGTTCCGGCGCGCCTGATGCCGCCGAGAGCCTGCTAATGGCAACCGGAAACAATGTCGAACTGTTTGTGTTGCATACAATCTGGTTATGACTCGCGTAGTGGTCGCCTTTGCGTCCTGTCCGGCTTTTTTTCGCCGGCGGGCAGGATGCTCTCGGTAAAGCTCTGAAATAATGTAATTAAATCTGCGATGGCAGATTGTTTTGGTGGCCAGCCCGAAAGCCCACATGAACGGCTAATCAGTATCATAAGAACGTCGAATGCAGGTTTCCTGCGTTGCGGCACCAGCGCGATGCGAGGCATATGGCGAGCTCAGGAAGCTACAGGGCGGATTGCCCAAGTTCGTCGGATGGGTTTTGCCAATGGATATGAAGACTAGCGCGCGGGTTGTCGTAATTGGCGGAGGTGTCGTGGGTGTCAGCACCCTCTACCATCTTGCCAAGCTGGGCTGGACTGACGTCGTGCTGATCGAGCGCAAGGAGCTGACCAGCGGGTCGACCTGGCATGCTGCCGGGCTTCTGCCACTGTTCAATCTCTCCTACTCGGTGGGCAAGATCCACCAGTACTCGGTCGATTTCTATCCCACGCTGGAGGAAGAGACCGAGCTGAACGTCGGCTTCTCGCGTGTTTCGAACATCCGCCTCGCACGCACGCAGGACCGGATGGACGAGTACAATTACTACGCCGGTGTTGCGCGCACGATCGGCGTGAATGTCGAATTCCTGACGCCCGATCAGGTCAGGGAAATCTGGCCGCTGTGCGAGACGGGCGACATCATCGGAGCGATTCGCCATCCCGATGACGGCTATATCCAGCCTGCCGACCTGACCCAGGCGCTGGCCAAAGGTGCGCGCCAGCGCGGTGCGAAGATCTATCGCAACACGACAGTCACCGGCATTACGCAAAAGCCGAATGGCGAGTGGGTCGTCTCGACCGACAAGGGCGACATCACTTGCGAGCATGTTGTGTCCGCCACCGGTAACTTTGCGCGGCAGACGGGCGCGATGGTCGGGCTCGACGTGCCCGTCATCCCGGTCGAGCACCAGTATATCGTGACTGACCAGCACCCCGCGATTATGGAGCGGCGCGCGCAGGGGCTGCCCGAGATGGGAGTGCTGCGCGAGTCCGACAGCTCCTGGTACATGCGCGAAGAGGCGGGCGGGTTGCTGCTTGGCCCTTACGAAGTCGGCGCGCCTGCCTGTTACGTAAAAGGCCCTGCCGCGAACAGCGAATACGAACTGTTCCCTGACGAGCTCGACCGTTTGATGCCCTATATCGAAAGCGCCATCGAACGCGTGCCTGCCTTCGGCGAAGTCGGTGTGAAGCGGGTCTATAACGGGGCGATCGCCTATACGCCTGATGGTTCACCGATCGTCGGACCGGCTTGGGACCGCAAGAATTTCTGGCTCAACGAAGGCCACAGCTTTGGCATCACCGCCGCAGGCGGCGCCGGCTGGCAATTGGCGCACTGGATTGTCGATGGCGAGCCGACCATCGACATGATGGGTGTCGATCCGCGCCGGTTCGGCGACTACGCCAGCGAAGGCTATTTGATCGAGAAGAATGAGGAAGCCTACGCCAAGGTCTTCACCATCCACTATCCGGACGAGGAGCGCGAAGCTGCGCGCGGGCTACGTCGCACGCCCTGCTATGACCGGATGAAGGATCTCGGTGCTGTCTTTGGCAGCGTGTTCGGCTGGGAGCGGCCCAATTGGTTCGCGCCGCAGGGCTATGAACTGAGCGAAGCCGATCTCGACAAGCCCGATGTGATCCTAAACGAGAACCACCCGGTCGTCGAATGTGAGCCGGTCCGCGAGAAATGGTCCTTCCGCCGTTCGAATTATTTCGAGCATGTCGGCAACGAAGTGCGCCATGTGCACGAGAAGGTCGGCATCCAGGACATGAGCCCCTTCGCCAAGTGCCGGATTTCCGGCCCCGGCGCGGAGGCATGGCTGGATGGCTTGCTGACCAATGCCGTGCCCAAGAAGATTGGTCGCGTCTCGCTCAGCTACCTGCTCACCAGCGAAGGCGGTGTGCGGGCGGAGTTCACCGTCTACAAGACAGCGCCGCAGACCTATTACCTCGTCTCTGCTGGAGGTTACGAACGGCACGATCACGATTACCTCAAGAAAGCGCTGCCGGCTGATGGATCGGTGACCTACGAGCGCCTGACGACCGCCATGGGCGTACTGGTGCTGGCGGGACCGCGTTCGCGCGACGTTCTGGCCAAGGTCACCCGCGCGGACCTGTCGAACGAGGCCTTCCCCTGGCTCACCGGTCAGAAAATCAGCATCGGCGCCGCGCCGGTCGACGCGCTGCGCGTCAACTTCATCGGCGAGCTTGGCTGGGAAATCCATCATCCGATCGAGATGCAGAACTACATCTTCGATCAATTGATGGAAGCGGGCGCGGAGTTCGACATCAAGCCGTTCGGCATCCGTGCGATGACGCTGATGGCGATGGAAAAGAGCTACAAGCTGATCCCGCGCGAGCTTTCCGTCGAGTACTCGGCACATGAAAGCGGTCTCGATCGCTTCATCTCCAAGAAAAAGGAGCATTTCCTCGGTCGTGAACGGTTGATGGAACGCAAGGAAGCGGGCCTGAAGAACCAGTTGGTGACGATGGAAGTGCTGGACGTGACCGACGCCGATGCGCGTGGTTCGGAGGCTATCTATCTTGGCGATGAGCTCGTCGGGCGCGTGACCTCGGGCGGATACGGCTGGCGGGTGGGCAAGAGCCTGGCGCTGGCCATGGTCCGCCCGGATCTCGCCGAACCGGGAACTGAGTTGGAAATTGCGATTCTGGGCGAACGGCACAAGGCTGTCATCATCCCTGACAGTCCGTTCGATCCGGAAAACGAGGCCCTGAGGAGCTGACGCGCCATGCTCAATCTCGATGCAATGGCCGCGATGTTCGCGCGCAACCGGAATGGCTACACGCTGCCGCAGGACCTCTATGTCAGCAGGGAGGCCTATGTATTCGATACGCAGGTGATGCTGAAATCGGTGTGGCTGTTCGCCTGCACGGTGGCGCATGTGAAGAATCCGGGGGACTGGTACCGGTTCGACATGGCGAACAATTCGGTAATCATCGTCCGTGGCAAGGACGAGGAGATTCGCGCGTTTTACAACACATGCACCCATCGCGGCGCCCAGCTATGCGGCGATACCCAGGGCCGCGTACCCCGCTTTACATGCCCATATCACTCTTGGGCATTCGGGTTGGACGGCAAGCTGATGGCAGCGCGAAACATGCCCGACGGGTTCGACAAGTCCGAACACGGTCTGCACCCGGTGGCGATCGAAAATGTTGCGGGCCTGCTGTTCATCTGCCTTGCGGACAATCCCCCGCCGATCGATCGTGTGCGCGAAGATGTCGGCCAGCAGGTGGGTCTGTACAATCTCGACCGGCTCAAGGTCGCCTACCAGGATGATCTGATCGAGAATGCCAACTGGAAGCTCACGATGGAAAACAATCGTGAATGCTACCATTGTGACAGCAACCATCCTGAACTGCTCAATTCGTTGAGTGGCGACGGTTTTGGCGACGGCAGCCCGGAAGACGGGCTCGGCGCCGATGTCGCGGCGTTCGTCGCGCTTTGGAAGGAGCGGGGCTTTCACCGCGATCTCATCGAGTTTCCGGATAATTGGTGGCACCGGGTTGCTCGGCTCGGCTTGGCCAAGGGTGCAGTCTCTCAAACGCTTGATGGCACGCCTGCAAGCAGCAAACTGATCTGGGATTTCGACGAGCCTGCTCCAACCAGCCTTTCTGTCTGGACCCATCCTAACAGCTGGCACCACTTCTGCTGTGACCATGCGATCACGTTCAGCGTTGTGCCCATTGCGCCGGACAAGACCCTGCTGCGCACAAGCTGGCTGGTACACGAGGATGCGATCGAGCTCGAAGACTACACGGTTGAGAACCTCACCGCGGTTTGGCGCGAGACGAACCTCCAGGACAGCCGGCTGGCCGAGATCAACCATCGGGGCATCGCCACCGATGGTTACCGCCAGGGCATGTATGCGCGCGAGGAGTATCTCGTCGAATCCTTCAAGAATTTCTACGTGGAATGCAGCCTGTCGGCGCTCAACGATCTCGTGCGCTCCGCAACCGAACCGAAAGCCGCTCCGGTCGATGCCGATCATGCAATTTCCGGGCTGCCGGACCTTGCGATTGTCGACGGAACGCCGGTTGCGGCTGGCCCGGTCGAGGGTGCGATCTGCGGGGACAGCCCGGGATGAAAGGCATGGCCCCCCATTTTCGTAGAGGTGCCCAGGCACTGACAACTGCTGGACCCGCGATGCGGAGCGCCGGTCGCAGGGCAGGGTTTGGCACTGGCGGTTGCAATGTGCGCCCGCGCGGCGCGTGCGGAGTCACAACCAGCGAAGATGGAGCGCTGATGCCTACGATCCATACCATCAACTTCGAGGGACAGGCATGACCCGGTTCAGCGCACTCACCCTATTTGCCAAGGCACTGGGCAGCCACAAGGGCTGGCCCGAGCAGTGGCCTGATGCCGCCCCCAAGGCGAACTACGATGTGATCATAGTCGGCGCGGGCGGGCACGGGCTCGGTGCGGCCTATTACCTGGCGAAGAAGCATGGCATCACCAATGTCGCGGTGATCGAAAAGGGCTGGCTGGGCGGCGGCAATACCGGCCGCAACACCACCATTATCCGCTCGAACTATCTCTATGACGAAAGCGCGCATCTTTACGATCACGCGCTCAAGTTGTGGGACGGGCTGAGCCAGGAGCTCAACTACAACACCATGTACTCCAAGCGCGGCGTTATGATGCTCGCGCACAATGTGCATGACGTGCAGAGCTTCAAGCGGCACATCCACGCCAACCGTCTCAACGGCGTCGATAATGAATGGCTGACGCCTGAAGAGGCCAAGGAATACTGCCCGCCGCTCTCGATCGATCCGGGCGCGCGCTATCCAGTGCTTGGGGCCGCATTGCAGCGGCGCGGCGGCACTGCGCGGCACGATACCGTCGCCTGGGGTTATGCCCGTGCGGCGGCTGCGCTGGGCGTCGATATCATCCAGAATTGCGCCGTCACAGGCATTCGCCGCGGCGCGGATGGCGCCATCGAAGGCGTAGAGACCGAACGCGGTTTCATCGGCGCGAAGAAAGTGGGCGTGTCGGCAGCCGGCAACAGCTCAGTCATCATGCAGATGGCTGGGCTCGAATTCCCGCTCGAAAGCTTTCCGCTGCAGGCGCTGGTGTCCGAACCGGTCAAGCCGGTCTTCCCCTGCGTCGTGATGTCGAACACCGTCCACGCCTATATGAGCCAGTCCGACAAGGGCGAGCTGGTGATCGGTGCGGGCACCGACCAGTATGTCAGCTATTCGCAGCGCGGTGCGCTTCACATAATCGAGCACAACATTGCCGCGATCTGCGAGATTTTCCCGATCTTCCGCCGGATGCGGATGCTGCGCAGTTGGGGCGGCACGGTCGACGTCACGCCCGATCGCTCCGCGATCCTTGGCAAGACGCCGGTCAAGGGTCTCTACGTCAATTGTGGCTGGGGAACGGGCGGATTCAAGGCCACGCCGGGCGCAGCCGACCTGCTCGCCTGGACTATTGCCAAGGACGAGCCGCATCCGATCAACGCACCTTTCAACCTCGATCGCTTCCGCAACGGGCGGCTGATCGACGAGGCGGCGGCGGCCGCCGTGGCGCACTGAGGAGGGTCGGGCCATGATGCTGATCCGTTGTCCCTATTGCGAGCAGGAACTCCCCGAAGTGGAATTCGCCTATGCCGGTGAAGCGCATATCGCGCGGCCAGAGGATCCCTCTGCCTTGTCGGATCAAGAGTGGGAGAAGTACCTCTTCATCCGCAACAACCCGCGCGGGCGGCACCATGAACGCTGGCGGCACAGTTTCGGCTGCGGCCGATTCTTCAACGCCGTGCGCGATACGGTGACTGACAAGTTCGAGACCACTTACAAGGCCGGGGAGCCACGCAAATGAGCGGCTGGCGGGTTGACGGTGCCGGGCGGGTCGATCGCTCGCGCCAGGTGGGCTTCACCTGGGACGGAGGCGCGCGACAGGGTTTCGCCGGCGATACGCTGGCGAGTGCGCTGCTGGCCGATGGTGAAGTGCTGTTCGGGCGCAGCTTCAAGTATCACCGGCCGCGCGGATTGCTTGCCGCAGGTTCGGAAGAGCCGAACGCGCTGGTTTCGGTCACGCGCGGGCCGGGGCGTTTCACACCCAATCTGCGCGCCACCAATGTCGAGCTTTATGATGGATTGAGTGCGACCAGCCAGAACCGCTGGCCCTCGCTCAAGACCGATTTCGGTTCGATCAACGACCGGCTGGGGCGGTTCTTCCCGGCGGGCTTCTACAACAAGACTTTCATGTGGCCGCGCAGTTTCTGGGAGAAGCTGTACGAGCCGACCATTCGTAGCATGGCAGGCCTGGGCGACGCTCCCGAGCTACCTGATCCCGATCATTACACCGCTGCCTATGCGCATTGCGAAGTGCTGGTGGTCGGTGCCGGCCCGGCGGGTATCGAGGCCGCGCTCGCTGCGGCCGGAAGAGGTGGGCGAGTGATCCTGGTTGACGAGCAGGATGAGCTGGGCGGCGGTGCACTGGCCGATCCGTCCCAGTGGCCCTGGTTTGAGGAGAGCGTCGCTCGGCTCGAAGCTGCAGACAATGTCCGCCTGCTCACGCGCACGACCGCGATGGGATATTACCACGACAATTTCATTGGTGCGGTCGAGCGGATCACCGATCACCTTGCGGAGACCGGCAACGGTCCGCGCGAGAAGATGTGGCGCATCCGTGCGGGCGAGGTGGTGCTGGCGCAAGGCGCGATCGAACGCCCGCTGGTGTTCGAAGGCAATGATGTCCCAGGTGTCATGCTCGCCTCTGCCGCGCGCACCTATCTCCATCGCTACGGCGTGGCGGTGGGTCGCAATATCGCGCTGATGGCCGCGCATGACAGCGGCTGGCACGATGCCTTCGCGCTGCACGACGCGGGCGCGCGCGTGGCTGCCATCGTCGATTATCGCAGCGAGGTTTCGGCTGAGCTCATCGAAGGTGCCGGACATCGCGGAATCCGGGTCGAGCTGGACGCGAGCGTGATCGAAGTTGCCGGGAGGCATGCCGTATCGGGTGTCAAGATCGGTGGCTATGACGGCACGCCGCGCGGCTCGGTCAATTGCGATGCCCTACTGATGGCGGGCGGCTGGACCCCGAGCATCCACCTGTGGTCGCATTCCAAGGGATCGATCGCCTGGAACGAACGCTGGGGCGCCTATCTGCCCGACAGGCCGAACGAAAATGTGCGCTGCGTGGGAGCATGCGCGGGCGATTGGGATTTCGGCAACGGCGTGATCATCGACCGGTTACCGACCCCCAAGGACCCGGCGACGATCAAGGCCTTTGTCGATTTCCAGAACGACGTGACGGCGAAGGATATCGATCTGGCCGTGCGCGAAGGCTTCAAATCGATCGAGCACATCAAGCGCTACACCACCACCGGTATGGCGACCGACCAGGGAAAGACCAGCAACCTCAACGGCTTGCAACTTGCATCCAACGCGCTCAGCCGACCGGTGCAGCAGATCGGCCTCACCACCTTCCGCCCGCCCTATACGCCGCAGACTTTCGGTGCGATGTCCGGGCACGCGAAGGATGCGCTGTTCCAGCCGACCCGCAAGACCAATATCGATGGCTGGGCCGAAGAAAATGGCGCGGTTTTCGAACCGGTCGCCCAGTGGCGGCGTGCTCGCTATTTCCCGCAGGGCCGTGAGGACATGCATGCAGCCGTCAACCGCGAGTGCCTGGCCGTGCGCAATGCCGTGGGCATTTTCGATGCGTCGACGCTAGGCAAGATCGAGGTCGTCGGCCCCGATGCAGCCGAGTTCCTCAATCGCATGTACACCAACCCGTGGAAGATGCTGCAGCCCGGTCGCTGCCGTTATGGTCTGCTGCTGCGGGAAGACGGCTTCATCACCGATGATGGCGTCTCCGCCCGCTTGGCGGATGACCGCTTCCATCTCACGACGACAACCGGCGGTGCGCCGCGCGTGCTGAACATGATGGAGGATTATCTCCAGACCGAATGGCCCGATCTCGATGTCTGGCTGACCAGCACGACAGAACAATGGGCGGTGATTGCCTTGCAAGGACCCAGGGCGCGCGATGTGATCGCTCCCTTCGTGGAAGGGATCGACCTTTCGCCCGACGCCTTCCCGCACATGGCGGTGCGCGAAGGCTCGATCTGCGGCGTGCCGACCCGGCTGTTCCGCGTCAGCTTCACTGGAGAGCTCGGCTTTGAAGTCAACGTGCCTGCCGCCTACGGCCGTATGGTGTGGGAGGCGCTGTTTGAAGCGGGGCAACAGTTCGGCATTACGCCTTACGGCACAGAAACAATGCACGTCCTGCGAGCCGAAAAAGGCTTCATCATCGTCGGTCAGGATACCGACGGCACGGTGACGCCCTATGACGCTGGTATCGAATGGGCGATCGGCAAGAAGAAACTCGATTTCGTTGGCAAGCGTTCGCTTTCGCGACCGGACATCGTGGCGGACGGGCGCAAGCAGCTCGTCGGCCTGTTGACCGAGGACCCGAACGAAGTTCTGGAGGAAGGCGCGCAGATCGTCGCCGATCCCAACCAGCCCAAGCCGATGACAATGTTAGGCCATGTCACCTCATCCTATTGGAGCGCGGCTCTGGGTCGCTCGATCGCTCTGGCGCTGGTTGCAGGCGGGCATGGCCGCAAGGGTGACGTGCTCCATATCCCGATGGAGGACAAGGTGATCCGCGCCAAGGTGGGCGACATGGTGTTCTACGATCCTGAAGGGGAGCGGCTCAATGGTTGACGCGCTTGTCCGCAATGAACCGGTGCCGACCGTGCCCGCGCATTTCGACGCGGCAACTGTCTCGCTTGAGCCGCCTTTGGCGCGATATTCGCTGCGCGCCCGCGATGCAGGGCAGCTCGATGCTCTCTTGCCCGGCACCTTGCCTCGCCGGATCGGTACTATGGCCGATGGCGTATTGTGCATCGGCCCTGACGAATGGCTGTGGCGCGCGCCCGCTGGCACCGCCATGCCCGATGCATCGGGCCAGCCGGTGAGCATTGCCGATGTGTCGGAACGTCAGATCGCGATTGCGGTGGAAGGTCCGCGCGCTGTTGAGGTTGTTCAATCGGGCAATCCGCTCGACCTGGCGAATTTCCCGGTTGGCAGCGGCAAGCGCACGATCTTCGAGGGTGTCGAGATTCTGTTGATCCGCGAAAGCGAAACCCGCTTCGTGATCGAGGTGTGGCGCAGCTTTGCCGAATTCACCTGGGGCGTTCTGGTGAAGGCCGCGAGCGAGCTTTAGTTCCTCAGCATTCCACCACGTTTACTGCGAGGCCGCCCTTCGAGGTTTCCTTGTACTTGTCGCGCATGTCGCGTCCGGTCTGCCACATCGTTGCGATCACCTTGTCCAGGCTGACCATATGGCTGCCGTCACCCATAAGTGCCAGCCGACTGGCGTCTATCGCTTTGACCGCTCCCATGGCGTTGCGCTCGATACAGGGAATCTGCACCAGCCCGCCGATCGGATCGCAGGTAAGGCCCAGATTGTGCTCCATGCCCACTTCCGCAGCGTTCTCGACTTGCCAATGATTGCCGCCCAGCGCTGCCGTAAGCCCCGCCGCCGCCATCGAACAGGCGACGCCAACTTCGCCCTGGCAGCCGACCTCGGCTCCTGAGATCGAGGCATTGCGCTTGTAGAGCGCGCCGATTGCAGCCGCGGTCAGCAGGAAGGTGCGCTTGCCTTCGGGGGTGCCGCGGTAGCAGCGCTCGTAATAGCGTAGTACCGCCGGGATGATTCCCGCCGCACCATTGGTTGGAGCCGTGACAACGCGACCACCCGCGGCGTTTTCTTCGTTCACCGCCATCGCCCAGAGATTGATCCAGTCAAGCGTGCCGAGCGGCTCGCTTAGCGAGGCTTCCTGGCGCTGGCGCAGTTCGCTGGCAATGCAGGGCGCGCGGCGCTTGACGTTCAGCCCGCCGGGCAGCACGCCGGTTTCGCGGCAACCCCGATCGATACAGGCCATCATGGTCCCGGCGATTGCGTCTATTCCGGCTTCGACATCCTCGCGCGGTTGGTGGGCACATTCGTTTCGCATCATCAGCTCGGCAATCGAAACACCCTCGGCTTCGCACATTTCGAGCAGTTCCGCACCCGATGCGAAATCATGCGGAATGTCGCTTTCCATGGGAGAGCGGGAATTGATTCCGGCTTCATCCTCATCCACCACGAATCCGCCGCCGATCGAATAATAGAGCCGCCGGGCCAGGCTTTCACCAGCGCCGTCGAATGCTTCAAAGCCCATCGCGTTGGAATGGAATGGCTTGCGTTCGCGCATCCGGAATTTGAGATCCTTCTCCGGATTGAATGCGATTGTCTCGCGTCCGAACAGCGCGATCTCGCATTTTGAGCGGACCTCGCCGATAATGGCTTCGACTGCATCGGGGTCGACGCTGGCGGGCTCCTCACCCGCGAGGCCCAGGATCAGCGCGGTGTCTACCGCGTGCCCCTTGCCGGTCAGCGCGAGTGAGCCGTAGAGGTCGACCTGCACCCGCGCGACGCGCCCAAGCAATTCATTATCAGATAGAAACTCACCAAAGCGCCGCGCAGCCACCATCGGCCCAACCGTGTGGGAGCTCGAGGGACCAATTCCGATCTTGAACAATTCGAACAGGCTGACGCTCATGTGCCAGAGGCTCCTCGCATAGGGGCAAGCCGCCAAATTGCCTTGCGCGCGATGCCGCGTCGAGCGGCTTCTTCAGTTTTGCGCCCGCAATCAGCGGTTCTTATCCGGGGTTCAAGCGGCGCTAATGCCCCTGTTGCTCCGCTTGTCCAAGGTCTTGCAGCGGACTCGCGCTCTGCAGAAGTTCAAAATTCTCCACTGCATTCCGCAAATCGCCGGGCTGACGCGCCTTTCGCGAATCGCTAATCCCCGCCCATGCGCCGCATTCTCGTCTCTCTGGGGCCACTCCTCATTTCCGTCGGCATATTGCTGGCAGGCGGTGGACTGCAGAATACGCTCGTTTCGGTGCGGGCAAACCTTGAAGGCTTCGCGCTCGGGGCGATCGGCGTGGTCATGGCGGGCTATTACGCCGGTTTCGTGGTTGGATGCCTGCTGGCGGCGAACATGGTGCGCCGGGTCGGACACATAAGGGTATTCGCGGCACTCGCCGCACTGGCTGCGGCGGCGAGCCTGATCTACGCAATTCAGCCGGGCACCGTGCTGTGGTTCGCGCTACGCTTCGTGATCGGCTTCTGCTTCGCCGGCCTCTACACAATCATCGAGAGCTGGATCAACGAACGCTCTACCAATGCCAATCGCGGTCAGGTTCTCTCGATCTACCGCATGGTGGATTTCGGTTCGGTGACAATCGGGCAATATCTGCTGCTGCTGGCCGACCCGGGCGGCTACATGCTGTTTTCACTCGTTGCCATCCTGATCGCCCTGTCGATCGTCCCGGTGGCACTCACGCCGATCGAGCATCCGTCGCCACCGCAAAAGGCGGAACTTGACCTTCGCACCCTATGGACCGTCTCGCCGCTAGCCGTCGCGGCTTCGCTTTCGGTCGGGCTGACCAATGCCGCCTTCTGGTCGATCGGCCCCGTCTTTGTGCAGGGGATGGGCTATGGCGCGCCGATGGTTGCAAGCTTCATGAGTGCTGCGATCATCGCAGGCGCGCTGACGCAATGGCCGATCGGATACCTTTCCGACCTGATCGACCGGCGCAAGGTGCTCGTCTTTGCTTCGGCAGGCGCGGCAATGGCGGGGGCGTTCCTGACGCTTGTCGGCGATTATTCGCTTCTGATGCTGCTCGCAGGCGCGGCCGGATACGGCGTGTTCGGCATGGCGATATTCGGATTGAGTGCCGCGCATGCTGCCGACCATGCCGACCCGGAGGACTTTGTCATGGTCAGCGGCGGATTGCTGCTAATTTACGGCATCGGATCGGTTGTGGGTCCGCTTGTGGCGCCAGTTGCGATGGGTGCCTTCGGGCCGCTGGCACTGTTTGGATATACTGCCGCGATCCATACCCTGCTTTTTGCATTCGGGCTCGCGCGGATGGCGGCCAGCAAGCCGGTTCCGACCGAACAACAGGAAGATTTCGTTCCGATACCGGCCTCGACGCCAGCCGTGTTCGAGATCGACGAACGCGCATACGAAGAGGATTGAAGCCTACCCTTCGGATTCGTTTCGAGCCAGTTCCTCGGATGGCGGATCCTTCGAGATGCCGGAAGGCTCAGACTTGCCTGTCCGCTCCGATCTGGGCGTGTGATTGAAGGCTTGCCGATAGGCCTTGTTGAAATGGGCAGCCGAAGAAAACCCCGTCGCCAGAGCGATCTGTACGATCGACAGTGCGGTATGCTGCAACAGATGCCGGGCCCGTGCCAGCCGCAAGTCGAGGTAATACCGCTTGGGCGTGCGCGCGAAATGGAACTGGAACAGCCTTTCCATCTGCCGCGCTGAAAGGTGCGCCATCGCTGCGATCATGTCGAGCGAGCGCGGTGTTTCTATCGTTTCTTCCATGATTGCCAGCGCCTGGAGCAGTTTTGGATGACGCACGCCGGTTCGCTCGATCAGCGATAGTCGCTGCGGCTCATGCGCTTCGCGCGCCATATGGTGGATCATCTGTTCGGCGACCTTGGCGGCCAGTTCGCGCCCAAAGTCCCGGCCGATCAGGTGGATCATCAGGTCGAGCGGTGCGATGCCACCCGAACATGTGAAGCGGTCCCGGTCGACTTCATAAAGCCGGCCGGTGATCTCAAGATGCGGAAAGTTTTCGGCAAAACTGATCAGGTCTTCCCAATGGATCGTGCAGCGATATCCGTCCAAAAGCCCCGCTTTCGCGAGTGCAACACTGCCAGTGCATACACCGCCGACGATCGGAGTAGTGCGCGCCAGGGGCCTCAATTTGGCCGCCAATTCCCTGTTGCAATGCGTCGCCGTGTTCAGGCCAGCGCATACCACAAGCATGTCGCAAGGCTGGCTATTGTCGAGCATGCCGCCCACGGAAACCGTCACGCCATTGCTGGCGGTAACCGGCTCTCCATCGGTGCTCACCAGCTTCCAATCGTAGAGTTCACCGTCATACATGCGATTTGCCGCCCGCAACGGCTCAAGCGCGGCTGAAAACGCCATCATCGAAAATTCGGGCAAGAGCAGAAATACAATTCGGTTGGGCCGAATTTGGTCTGTTAAATCAGCCATTTATTGTCTCCCCGCGCCAACCCGATGGCGCGCATGAGTCGCACTGCTTCGAGAGCCGTGCGAATGGCGGATTTATACCATTTCTCGTCGGATTGCGAAAAGACAGAATCGCCCTCCGGTCGCAATTTGGCAGCTTCATACGACCATTCCTGCCCGACGGCGGCAGAAGCGTGTGGGGGAGATTTGGCCGATGAGTGACGAAGAAGACATCATCCTGCGCGATCTGAATGACGAAGATCTCGTCGAGCAGATGAAGGACGACCTTTACGATGGCCTCGCAAATGAGGTGCATGAAGGCACGCAAATCCTGCTCGAGCGCGGCTGGGACGCAAATGAGGTCCTGAGTGATGCCCTGGTCGAAGGTATGCGCATCGTCGGAGTCGATTTCCGCGACGGCATCCTGTTCGTGCCCGAAGTGCTCCAATGTGCCGCGGCGATGAAATCCGGCATGGAGCTCCTGCGACCGATCCTCTCGGCCAGCGAAAGCAAGGCCAGCCTGGGCAAATATGTCATCGGTACCGTCAAGGGCGACATTCACGATATCGGCAAGAACCTTGTCAGCATGATGCTCGAAGGTGCCGGCTTCGAAGTCATCGATCTGGGCATCAACAACCCGATCGAAAACTATCTCGCCGCAATCGACGAGCACCAGCCCGCCATCCTCGGCATGTCGGCGCTGCTCACCACCACCATGCCCTATATGGGCGTGGTGATCGAAGAGCTCGACAAGCGCGGTATCATGAAGGAACTGCCCGTGATGGTTGGCGGCGCGCCGCTCAACCAGGAATTCGCCGATGCGATCGGCGCAACCCAATACGGGCGCGATGCGGCGATGAGCTCGGAACTTGCCCGTGCCCTCGTTGGGCGGAACCACTGATGGCACTGGCGGCGGGCCGCGCTCTGGAAACAGGTGCTGGCGTGCGGCCAAACCTGATTCTTGCCTGCGGCGCGCTGGCCAAAGAGGTGATTGCGCTGCGCGATCAATTGGGCAGCGGCGCCGAGTTGCTCAAACTGCAGTGTCTGCCTGCCGAACTGCATAATCGCCCGGCGGAAATTGCGCCGCGCGTGGATGCCTATCTGACCGAGCACCGGGGTGAATACGACCGCGTGCTGGTCGGCTATGGCGATTGCGGCACTTGCGGCGCGCTCGACAAGGTGCTGGAGAAGCATGACGCGCAGCGCCTTCCGCATGCACATTGCTATGAATTCTTTGCCACTTCGCGCCTGTTCAGCGACATAACCGAAGCCGAGATCGGCAGCTTCTTCGTGACCGATTATCTGGTCAAGCATTTCGACCGGCTGGTGATCGAGGGGCTTGGTCTCGACCGGCTGCCGCATTTGCGCGACATCTATTTCGGCAATTATCGCGATCTCGTCTATCTTGCGCAGACCGACGCGCCGCTGCTGCAGATCAAGGCACGCGATGCGGCCGAAAAACTCAAGCTCAACTATGTCTATCGCTCGGTTGGCTATGGCGACCTCGCCGAAGCGGTAGCGGATGTGGCGCTTGTATAGCGTGCGCCTGTGGTCCGTGCGCCATTCGCGCGGGATGGAGCGGCTCTATTCCCTGGCCAAGCCGCTGACTCTCGGCCTGTTGCGTGGCACGAGCAAACTGTTCGGTACCAGGCTGGACCGTCCGATTACCGCATTTGAACGCCACGCCAAGGGCTTCTTCTTCGACTGCAAGATGTGCGGCAACTGTGTGCTTTCGAGCACTGGCATGTCTTGCCCGATGAATTGCCCGAAAACGATCCGCAACGGTCCTTGTGGCGGCGTGCGCGAAAACGGCATGTGCGAGGTAAAGCCCAATATGCGCTGCGTTTGGCACGCGGCATGGGATGGGGCGAGCCGAATGCGCGACGGTGCCGCAGCCATTCGCGAAGTCCAGTTCGCCGTCGACCAGCGCGACAAGGGCACCTCATCATGGCTCAAGCTGGCGCGCAATGACTGAACAATTCGATTTTGACGAATTTGGCGCCAACCCGGGCGATCCGCTGCCGATGCGCGAAGGCCATTCGTCGCACGGCCGCTTCGAGCGCGTGTTGCGCACGGGGCACTTCGCGATCACGACCGAAATTGCGCCGCCCGATAGCGCCGACCCGGACGAAGTGCTGCGGCGCGCTTCATTGTTCGACGGCTATGTCGATGCGATCAACGCCACTGACGGCTCGGGCGCCAATTGCCACATGTCGAGCCTGGGCGTGTGTGCTCTGCTAACCCGCGTGGGCTATTCGCCGATCATCCAGATTTCCTGCCGCGACCGCAATCGCATTGCGATCCAGGGCGATGTGCTGGGCGCGGCCGCACTGGGCGTATGCTCGGTCCTCTGCCTTTCGGGCGACGACGTGAGCGTAGGCGATCATCCTGAAGCGAAGCCGGTCTTCGATCTCGATTCGGTCTCTCTGCTGCAAACTCTTAAGACGCTGCGCGACGACAGCCGCTTCCTCTCGGGGCGGGCGCTCGATGAAGCTCCGCGCATGTTCCTCGGTGCGTCGATCAATCCCTTCGCTCCGCCGATCGCCAATCGCGTCGACCAGTTTGCCAAGAAGATCGCTGGCGGTGCGCAGTTCGTGCAGTCGCAATATTGCTTCGACATCGAAATGGCACGCGACTTCATGGCGCGGTCGCGTGACATGGGCCTGACTGAGCAGTGCCATGTGCTGATGGGTGTGGGCGTGCTGGCCAGTGCAAAGACCGCAATGTGGCTGCGCTCCGCCATTCCAGGCGTGCACATTCCCGATGGGATCGTGCGGCGGCTCGAACAGGCGGAGAAACCGCGCGAAGAAGGCCGCACAATTGCGGTCGAACTGATGCAGCAACTTGCCGAGATCGAAGGCATCAGCGGCATCCATTTGATGGCTTACCGGCAGGAGCAGTTCGTGGGCGAAATCGTCACGCGATCTGGCGTTCTGGGCGACCGCAAACCGTGGTCGCTCAAACGTGCCGAAGATGCGCTCCATTCAAATATCGAACACCAGTTCCAGGCGGCTCAGGCATAAGGATGAAAGCCGAATGACACGCACAGTATTGAGTTCTGCGACCAAGGAAATCGCGATCGGGTTCGACCAGCCCTTCGTGATGATCGGAGAGCGGATCAATCCCACCGGACGCAAGCTGCTGGCCGCCGAGATGAAAGAAGGCGACTATTCGCGCGTCCAGGCCGACGCACTGGCGCAAGTTGCCGCAGGCGCGCAGATGCTGGACGTCAATGCCGGTATTCCGCTGGCCGATGAGCCCAGGATCCTGGCCGAGGTGGTGCAGCTGGTCCAGTCTATCACAGACGTACCGTTGGCAATCGACTCCTCGATCATCGAAGCGCTCGAAGCGGGCCTGTCAGTCTATCAGGGCCGCGCACTGGTCAATTCCACCACCGCTGAAGACGAGGTGATGGAGCGTGTGCTGCCGCTGGTGAAAAAATATGACGCGGCGGTGGTCGCCATATCGAATGACGAAACAGGCATTTCCGAAGATCCTGACGAACGGTTCGAGATCGCCAAGCTGATCGTCGAGCGCGCACAGGATCACGGGATCAAGCCGCAAGACGTTGTAGTGGACCCTCTGGTGATGCCGATCGGCGCGATCAACAAGGCCGGCAAGGACGTTTTCCACCTGATCCGCCGCTTGCGCGAAGAGCTCAAGGTCAACACGACCTGTGGCGCCTCCAACATCGGTTTCGGCCTGCCAAATCGCCATGCGATCAACAACTCCTTCCTCCCCATGCTGCAATGCGCGGGGATGACCAGCGCAATCGTCAATCCGCTGCATGATGGGCTCGTCCCGGCGATCAAGGCAGCCGACGTGCTGAACGGTGTCGATCCCAATTGCGCCAACTGGATCCGCACCTATCGCGAGCCGCCGGCGGAAGGCGAGGGCGGCGAAGGACGCGGTGGCCGCCGCGGCAGCCGTCGCCGTCGTGGCTGATAGCCATACAGGGCAGTGCCTTTGCGGCGCGGTCACTTTCCGCGCCCAAGGCCTGCGCGACATCTGGTTTTGCCATTGCCGCCAGTGCCGCAAGGTCACCGGCAATTTCCTTGCCGCCTGCAGGACGGAGAAGGACCGCGTCGATTCCGACGGCGAACTGCAATGGTCGCCGCATTCGGGCACGTCCGAGCTGGGCCGCTGCGCCGCATGCGGTAGCCCAATGCTCTGGCGCCAGCCGAACTCTTCGACTGTAAGCGTGATTGCTGGCAGTCTCGACGATACGCATGGGCTCGCGCCTCGCGGGCATATCTTCACCGCTGAGAAGGGTGAATACTACACGATCAGTGACGGTCTGCCGCAGTGGGCGGCCCATCCAAAGGGAGGGTGCTGACGCTCGACTACGATGGCTGAACACAGGGTCATCTTTACGCCGTCAGGCATCCGCGCCACCGCGCAGGAAGGGCAGACGCTCTACGACGTCGCGCTTGAAGCCGGGGTCGACATGCAGTCGATCTGCGGCGGCAAGGGCATGTGCAAGCGTTGCCAGGTCGAAGTCGAACCAGGCAGCCATGCCAAATACGGCATAACCGTCAGCGAAACCTGTCTGAGCGAGTTCACGCGCAGCGAAGAGATTGCCGTCAGGAAGGGCCTGATGCCTTCAGACCGGCGGCTCGCTTGCCGGGCGAAAATCCAGGGCGATGTCGTCGCCGAAGTTCCTGCTGATGCACGCGAATACGAAAGCAGCATATCGAAAGCGAGCGTGGCTTTCCTCACCGAACTCGATCCGTCGGTGCAGCTCTACATGCTCGAACTTCCGCAGCAGGGACTGGACGACAACCCCTCCGATGCGGAATCGCTGATCCGCGCCTTGCGGCAATTCGAAATCGAAACCAGCCCGCGTCACCGCACGCTGGTCAAGCTGCAGCCAATACTGGCGCAGAACGACCGCAGGCTGATCGCAGTGGTACGAGACGACCGGCAAATCATCGATATCTGGCCCCCTTCGCCCTTCAACGTCTATGGCGCGGCGATCGACATCGGTTCGACCTCGATCGCGCTCTATGTCTACGATCTTTCGCAGGGCGAGCTCGCCTATGAAGCGTCGGCGATGAACCCGCAGATTCGCTTCGGTGAAGACCTGATGAGCCGGGTCTCCTACTGTATGCTCAATAAGGGCGGTGAAGAGAAGCTCACCCGCGTCGTGCGCGAACAGGTTGCTGCCATGCTGGAACAGGCGCGTGTCACGCTGCTGCTGGGTCAGAACCAGATCCTGGAAGTCATGGTGGTCGGCAATCCGATCATGCACCACCTCTTCCTTGGCATTTCGCCGGTCGAGTTGGGGCAAGCGCCATTCACACTGGCGACCAAGGAAATGTTCGAAGTTCCGGCTAGGATTCTCGACATCGGCCTGTCGGAGAGTGCGCGCGTCACCATGCTGCCGCTGATCGGCGGACATGTGGGCGCGGATACGACCGGTGCCTATCTCACCCAGATGGATGAGATGGAGGGGCGCTCCGTCCTGCTGGTCGATATCGGCACCAATGCCGAGATCGTATTGTCGCACGGCGGCCGTGTGGCGGCTGCCTCCTCGCCAACCGGACCGGCATTTGAAGGGGCGGAAATCCACGCGGGCGTGCGTGCGAGCCGCGGCGCGATCGAACGCGTGCGGATCGACCCGGAAACCTTCCAGCCGCGGGTCAAGATCATCGGCCATGACGAATGGCTGTCAGACGCGGACGGATCCGCGCTGGAGCACCGCACCACCGGCATCTGCGGCTCGGGCATATTCGAAGTCATGGTCGAGCTTGCCAGCGCCGGGCTGATCGACAGGAGCGGATTGTTCCGGCCCGAAGTCGCACCACACCGCTTCGTGGCCGAAGGAAAGAGCTGGAAGTTCCTGCTGCTCGATCGGCCCGATGGCCCGATCTACATCATGCAGACAGATGTCCGCGCGGTGCAGCTGGCCAAGGCCGCTCTCGCCGCGGGCGTGAAGCTGCTGACCGATTACCTGGATTGCGAAAGCTTCGACGAGGTGCTGCTTGCCGGCGCTTTCGGCAACCACCTGGACTCAGGCTACGTTGCGAAGATCGGCATCATTCCGGGGGCGGAAGAGGGCAAGATCCGCTCGATCGGCAATGCCGCGGGAATGGGCGCGGCGATGGCGCTCTACAACCGGGCAGAAAAGGCGAAGCTGGTCGAAGCAGTCAGGCAGATCGAAAAGGTCGAAACCGCGACCGAGCCGAGGTTTCAGGAGTATTTTGTCGGCGCGATGGACTTCCCCACCGCGCCCCAGAATTCATCAGACAGCACGGGTGGTCGGGGCCGCAGGCGCCGCAACCGCGAACGGGCCTAGCAAGAGGGAATACGGAAATGGCGAGACCAGGTCGATCGGGTGGGCGGCGCGGCCGCGCGGAGGCAGCGGCTGCAGCAACGCCAGCGCGAGCAGCCTATATCGAGCGCAACATCCCGCCCTATGAAGTGCTCAGCGATGCGGATTATTCGATCATCGAGGCGAATGCCGACACGATTCTCGAAGAGATCGGAATCGACATCAAGGACGATCCGGAATCGATCGCAATCTTCGTCAAGGCTGGCGCTACAGCCGATGGTGAGCGCGTGCGCTTCCCGCGCGGCATGTGCCGCGAGCTTATTCAAAAGAGCGCGCCCAGGCAGTTCACGCAATTTGCTCGCAATCAGGCCAACAATGTCGAGATCGGCGGCAAGAACACGGTGCTGGTTCCCGCCTATGGCTCGCCCTTCGTTTACAGCCGCGAAGGTGGGCGCCGCTATGCAACGATCGAGGACTTCCGCAATTTCGTGAAGCTGGCCTACATGGCCGACAGCCTGCACCATTCGGGCGGCACGATCTGCGAACCCGTCGACCTGCCGGTCAACAAGCGGCATTTCGACATGATCTATTCGCACATCAAATACAGCGACAAGGCCTTCATGGGTTCGGTCACTCACCCCGACCGGGCGGAAGATTCGGTCACGATGGCGAAGATCGTGTTTGGCGAGGACTTCGTCGAAAATAACTGTGTGCTGGTGAACCTGATCAACGCCAACTCGCCGATGACCTTCGACGATACAATGCTCGGTTCGCTCAAGGTCTATGCGCGGCACAACCAGGCGGTGATGGTCAGCCCGTTCATCGTGGCGGGCGCGATGAGCCCGGTGACCGTGGCGGCCGTCGCGGCGCAGAGCCTGGCGGAAGGCATGGTGGGAATGTCGCTGGCGCAATTGATCCGTCCCGGCGCTCCGGTGATCTACGGCAACTTCGTCTCGTCCATGTCGATGCAGTCTGGCGCGCCCACCTTCGGCACGCCGGAGGCTTCGCTGGTCATCAACACCGGCGCTGCGCTCGCCCGGCGACTTGGTGTGCCGTTCCGCAGCGCAGGCGGTTTCACCGCCTCCAAGGTGCCCGATGCACAGGCTGCCTATGAAGCGGCGAACACGCTGCAACAGGGCCTTCTAGCGGGGGTCAATTTCATGCTCCACACTGCGGGTTGGCTCGAAGGCGGGCTTGCAATGGGCTATGAAAAGTTTGTCATGGACGCGGACCAGGCGGCGATGCTCGCGGTCTATGCCAAGGGTGTCGACTTGAGCGAGAACGGCCAGGCGATGGACGCGCTGCGCGAAGTCGGACCGGGGCAGCACTTCCTTGGTTGCAGCCACACCCAGCGCAATTTCAAGTCTGCATTCTACCGTTCGACGATTGCCGACAACAACAGCTACGAACAGTGGACCGAAGACGGCGCGCAAACCGCCGAGCAGCGGGCAGAGACGCTCTATAAGGAATTGCTCGCGAGCTACACGCCGCCGGAGCTCGATCCGGGCGTGGATGCGCAACTCGTGAAGTTCATGGAAGATCGCAAGGCGAGCTTCCCCGATTCAAACATCAGCTGATTGATCCATCGGGCCGCGTGGAGAGTGGCCACGCGGCCCTGGACACTGAACCTAACCGTTTGCCGGCGGTATCGGCAGGGTGGAAGCGACGCCGTGCTTTTCGCGGATCGAATCCCGCCAGATGGCCTTGCCTACCGATATTGCCATTAGTGCGCTGACGAAGCTGAACGGCAGCGCCCCGATAATCATCGCTGTGCGGACGGCATCGAGCCCGCCGATGATCAGCAGGCTGCCCACGACCAGCGCGATCGCAACGCCCCAGAACAGCGTGTGCTGGCGACCGTGATCGTCATCCTTGCCGGCGGCGTTGATCGTGTTGACGATCAGGATCGCACTATCCGCGCTGGTGATGACATAAGTCAGCAGCAAAACGACGACGAGGATCGAAAAGGCATGAGCCAGCCCCGAATCCATCAGGGCAGAGATCGTCGCGTAGAGCTGGTCCGACATGACGGTCGAGAGGATCGAGCCATTCGATGCGCCGGATATGACAAGGTCGACCGCGGTTCCGCCAATCACGGAGAGCCAGACGAAACACATAAGCGCCGGGGCCAAGACGACGCCGATGATGTATTCGCGCACCGTGCGGCCCTTGGAGACGCGGGCGACAAACATGCCCACGAAGGGCGCAAAGGCGATCCACCAGGCCCAGTAGAAGACCGTCCAGTCGAGTTGCCACTGCGCGATGGCATTGCCGATCTCCGTCCCGTCAGGCCGCGAGAAGGTGAAGGCAAGCCGAGGCAGAGACAGGAGGTAATCGAAAGTGCCGAATGTAATCAGCTTGAGACTGAACAGCGTCGCGCCGAAAATGAGGAAGGCCGCGAATAGGATGAGTGAGAGGACTAGGTTGAGATTTGAAAGCCACTTGATCCCCCTGCCTACACCCGAGAGCGCCGATATCGTCGAAGCCCCTACAATTATGAGCAACGCGACCACGATCGCGGAATTGGACGCCAGCCCATCCGCGTTGAGGAGCCAGTCACCCATGCCGATGCGATTGAGGCCTTGGACAAATTGTTCGACCCCAAGCCCCAGGGTAACGGCAATTCCAAGGATGGTGGCTACGACTGCGACGATATCGACGATGTGCCCCGGTAGCCCGGTCAGGCGGTGGCCGATCAGCGGCACCAGGCCCGAGCGGATCGTCAACGGAAGGCCGCGGCGATAGGCGACATAGCCGACCGAGAGGCCGATCGTGGCATAGATCGCCCAGGCGGAAAAGCCCCAGTGGAGGTAGGAATAGAGATAGGCAGGGCCAACCGCCTCCTGCGTCACGGCGCCGACATGTCCGGCGATGATTTCGGGATTGTTGGTCAGGTGGGAGAGGGGTTCGCCCGTCGAATAGGTCAACATGCCGATGCCAAGCCCGGCGCCGAACATCATGGCGAACCAGGAAAAGCGCGAAAACTCCGGCTCGTCGCCCGGGCACCCCAGCTTCAGGCGTCCCGATATCGGCAGGATCGCGAGCACGACGCAGAAGACCAGAAATAGCCCGACCAGCAGGACATACCAGCTCGAAAACAGGTGGATGATCGTCTCATTGGCAATACCGAGGGTCTTGTTCGCCATACTGGGAAACGCGATCGCCCAGACAATCAGCATGCTCACGATCAGTTTCGACGGAATCGTCACATGCGTGCTGAAGCCATGATAGAATCCGCCCTTGGCGGTCTTGATCGGCAGCTCGGTAATTGGCGGCGCGATTGTCGGGCCTTGATCTTCGTTCATCCAGCGATCCCCAAGTGTCTTCTCTATCTCTTGTAGTCTTCCCGAACATCGCCCAGCGCCAGTTTGAGCGGATCAAGCCATGGCTCGAACGGCTTCCACGCTTCCAGGCCCCTGGTGTTGATCGGCTGGCGCACCTGTTCGGAACTGGCGGTGCGCACGACTCGCTCGGTCTTGTGGAACTCGATGCAGGATTCCTCGAAGGGCAGGCCCAGGAAGTCGAGAATCCGGCGCACCTGCGCCTCGGTGTCAGAGACCACGTCCTCATATTGCACGTGCAGGATTTGGCCCGGTAGCACTTCGTGCCAGTGCCGCATCAGGTGGACATAGTCGTGATAATAGCGCCCCACCTGCTCGAGCCCGTAAGTGAACTCCTGGCCTTCCGCGAAGAGCTGCTTGAAGCCGGAGAAACAACAGGCCATCGGTTCGCGCCGGGCATCGATGATCTTCGCATTCGGAAGGATCAGCTTGATCAGCGCGATATGCCGGAAATTGTTCGGCATCTTGTCGATGAAGAATGGTGCACCCGCGCGGTGAATGCGCGTGTCTTCGATGAACTTCTCGCCGAACTCGCGGAGCTGTTCTGCTGTCAGTTCATGCAATATCTGCGGATATTGGGATTCGTCAGTGACCTGTTTGCGTCGGCGCAGCCGGTGTGCGAGCGAAAGGATGTTCGGCAGTTCGAGCGTCCCGTCAACCTGGCTGTGGCTGGCGATGATCTGTTCAAGCAGGGTTGATCCGGCACGCGGCAACCCGACGATAAAGATCGGGTCCGGTGCCTCAAAACCCTTGCCGCCCTGCTTCTCGACCAGCTCGGCGTTGCAGATTTCCCGCTGAGCGGCGAACTCCTCGGTCATCTGGTCCGCATCATAGCGGGACTGGACGCGCTTTAGCTCGTTGCCGCGGCGATAATACTCAAACGCCTCTTCATATTCCTTGCGGTCCTCGAAGGCCTTGCCGAGCGAGAAACAGACCTGCGCGCGGGAATTGTAACTCAGCCGGTCCGATGCCTCTTCGCGCTTCATCAGCGCGACTTCATCATCCGTGAAGCGATAGGTCTTGAGGTTGGCCAAGCCGAACCAGGCATCGCCGTGCTCCGGCATGGAACGATAGGCGCGGCGATAGCTCTCTACCGCATCATCATGCTTGCCAAAGGTCTTCAGTGCATGTCCGCGCGATGTCAGCGTGGTGGGGTCGCCCGGCTGTTTTTCGAGCACCTTGTCGAACAGTTCGAACGCGCGTTCGAAGCGGTTGTTGTGCATGCTCTCGATCGCGAGGTTGGACTGGAAGACCGGGTCTTCGGGATTGCGTTCGTAAAGGGTTTGAGCCTGCTCTAGCGCGGCTTCATAGCGCTGCTGCTTGCGCAGGATCTGGATATATTCGAGCCGCGCCGAGACATGCTCAGGCTCGAAGGCGACGGCGCTTTCCAACAGGAAGGCGGCGTCTTCCATGACGTTGAGCCGGGCCCCGATGTCGGCCAGCATCCGCATGGCATCTACGTGCTTCGGATTGTGCTGCAGGAAGGCACGGCACATTTCCTCGGCCTTGATCAGCCGCCCTTCATGGATGTGGTTCATGGCCGCCAGCACAGGCGGCGGCAATTGCTTGAGCCATCGCACCTGCTCCGCACATTTGCGCGCTTCCGCCTGATTGCCGACGCGCTGAAACAGCTCGGCCTGGCGGTCCCAGCTGGCGGTGAGCGAAGGGTTGAAATGGCAGGCGCGGCGATAGGCGTTCAGCGCCTGATCGATACGGCCTGCGCGATAATGGATGTGCCCTTCTTCCTGATGGGCGCGCCCGAATTCGGGTGCAACGGCCTTGATCGCGTCCAGGGCTTCGAGGGCGTCCTCTTGCTTGCCCTGAAAACGCAGGACCACGGCCTTGAGATAGAGAGCGTCGCGCGATCGTGGCTCGCCGGCCAGGATCTCTTCGACCGCTGCGCGTGCTGCATCGAGCTGCCCCGCCTGAACAAGCTTCTGTGCCTCCTTGAGGCGGGTCTCGGTATCTGGTTCCTGGATTTCTGTGTCCGGCATGTTGGCAAAGAAAGCGCCCCGGATGTCCCGGGGCGCGATCTTCATATCATCGGTAGCAAGGATGGCAAAACCGCTCCATCCCGGCCTTAGAAATTGTAGCCGAAGCGGAGGCCGATCGTGCGTGGGCGCGCCGGCGTTTGCCTGATTACGTCGAACACGCCGGTGGCCGACAGGATGGCGTGGCTGTCGAACAGGTTGTTGACGTAGAGTTCGGCGTTCCAGGTGCCGGTCGAGACGCCTGCACTCAGTGAAACCTGGGTCCAGCTGTCGAGTTTCACGGCGCTGTTGTCCAGAATGTCACTGCGCGAGGAACCCGCGTAGGCCAGCTGGGGCATAATGTGACCCGTCATCGTGTCTGACAGGTCCCATTCGTAACGCGCCCGGATGTTGCCCTGGAAATTCGGAGCGAATGCCAGTTCCGAACCCTTGGTAACGTCTCCAGTCGGAATCAGGACCTTGGTGATCTTCGTGTCGAGGATCGAGAAGCCGCTCGTTACGGTCAGACCCGGGATCGAAGCAGGAGCCCAGATTATGTCACCTTCCATGCCCATGACCCGAGCATCTGCGGCGTTTGCCGAGAAGAACAGGTTGGTGATGGTGGGATCGAACACGGTCGTCTGCAGCCGTTTGATGTCGACGTAGAACAGGTTGCCGTTGAACTGCACGTCACCATTGGCGAAGTTGGTTTTCCACCCAAGCTCGTAGTTGGTTACCTCGTCGGTATCGACTTCAAATGGTACGGTGAACGTACCGGCCGCATTCACGCGACCACCCGGACGGTTGAGCAGGCCGGGACGGAAACCTTCCGAATAGGTCAGGTAAAACAGCAGGTCATCGCTGGGCGTGAAGCTGAGGCTGCCCTTGAAGATGAAGCCATTCGTCTTCGCCTTGTCCGGTGCCGAGAGGGCGTTGAAGATCGCCGTTGCCTGCGACAGGCTCAGGGCCGGGTCGATAGCCTGGATGTCGGCAATCGACTGGCCTTCGGTGTAGGTGATGTGGCGCGCCGTGTTGCAGGTGTTGTGGAACGTGTACTGCCCGTCGCCATTGTACTGGTCCGAAATGTCGGTGCCGAAGGCATTGGCGTCAGGCTGGAAGCTGTTGCAGAACGAGGAGTTCGCGCTGCCTTCGATATCGACTTCCACATTGTAATATCGCGTTCCGACCTTGAGTTCGAGCAGGTCAGGTACGATGTCGAAACTCGCTTCGCCGAACAGACCCCATTGCTTGTCCGTCCGGCGCACGTCGTTCCGGAAGATCGTTTGCGCTTCGAACGGGCCGGGATCGGATGTGTAGCCCGTCATGAACGGGAAATTCTCCGAAAATCCCGGCGATCCGAACACGATTGCATTGACGTTGCCCGGATAGTTGAAATTGTTGCGCTCATCGAGCTGCAGGTCGGAGTAGAACCCGCCTGCAGTAACGCGGAATCGGGCATCAGCCGGTGTGTTGAAGCGCAGTTCTTGCGTCAGCACCTTTGTGTCCGTCACCGAGTCGACGTGGAGGTTCGGCGCCTGGCAGGTGCCGAATGGAACGCCGGCCACGCCGCCGTAGGAGGCGTTGTAAACCGGATAGCTCACCGTCGAATCGCACAGATAGTAAGGCAGATACTGACCGATGAAGAGATAGTCCGTGTAGTCGATCCGCTGCGCCGTCTCACGCTTGGTGTAGGCACCGGTGTAGAGCACTTCGAGCGCGCCCAGGCGGCCTTCGACAGTCCAGTTGATGTTGTCAAAATCGTCGTCGATCGAATCACGCTCGTAGCGCTGGACCTTGTATTCGCCGAGGTCGGGGTCCTCGAAGAAGACGCCTTCAGAATCGATCCACTGCTTGGCGTAGCCGACGGTTACGGTCCAATCGGGAGTCGGTTCAACGCGCAATGCCGCGCGGAAGCCCTTGTAGCTCGTGTCGTTGAAGTTCTTCTCGACCAGCGAATCATTGGTCGCGGCCAGGAAGTTCACTCCGGACAGGTCCTGCGCCGACTGGAAACCGGCGCGGTTCGCGCCGACTACGGTGCCGTTTTCGCGCACGGCCGTGGCCGGGCGGAAGCGAGCCGAGTCGCTCAGCGTCTGTGACCCCGCGACATTGTCGATATAGCCGCCACGTTCGTCATAATAGCCCACGACGCGCAAAGCAGCGATATCGCCAAGCGGAAGGTTGATCCCGCCTTCGATCTTGTAGCTGGGCTCGCCACCCTTGGTGAGGGACACGCCGCCGTTGGCAAAGCCTGAGGTTTCGCCCAGCCGCGGCTTGTTGGTAATGAGCCTGACGGTACCGGCCTGCGAACTTGCCCCGAAAAGCGTACCCTGTGGGCCAGGCAGGACTTCGATACGCTCGAGGTCGATTGCGTAGACGTCCAGGTTGCGGCCCGGCTGTGATAGCGGCTGCTCATCAAGATAGAGCGCCACGTTGGGAGCGAGGCCGGCAACGCCAGCCGTCGTCAGGTTCGGCGTGGTTGAAGCGACACCGCGGATATAGATCGTCGACTGGCCTGGGCCTGCGCCGCCCGATGTCACGTTCGGCATCTGAACGAGGTAATCGGTAAACTCGTCGATATTGAGGTTGTCGAGCTCTTCAGCGCCGATCGCCTGCACTGCAACCGGAATATCCTGGGCGTTTTCCGACCGCTTCGTGGCAGTCACGACGATCTCGCTCACCTGTGCTTGCGCCACAGTCGTAAAACAGGTTGCGAATGCGAGGGTTGATGCACCCGTTAGCAACTTTCTCATCTGATTTGACCTCCCTAATTGGTCTTTTTCGGTCCAGGCGCGTGCCAAACATAGCAGAAGTTGCGCGCCATTATGCGGGGCGTTAGATCGCCCGCTCGCCTCTTAAGCCTGCAGAGCGAGTCCCTACCCGTCAACCGCAGCTCGTAATCATTTCCGTCAAGACGACCGTTGACACGATAAGCAAGAAACCAACTTGCGTGAAAGCTCGTATAGCTCCTATTGGTGCAAGATAACGAAAACTGATAGTATGTATCGCTCGCGGAGGGTTCAGGCGGCCCCGTCTGGCGAACTAGTTGGCATCGGTTGACTGGAGGCGCAGAATTGGAACGGAATGAGCGGCGGACGAAGCACGGGAAGCTGCTGGGAAGCTTCGAATTCCGGACGCTGCAGGTCTTTGTGACAACGGCCGAGCAGGGTGGGATGACTCGCGGTGCCGAAGTGCTGGGCATGACGCAATCTGGGGTATCCCAGACCATCGCTGCGCTTGAGGAAGCGGTCGGTCGGCAATTGTTCGACCGAACCGTGCGTCCGATCGTCCTCACCGGCGCGGGTCAGGCCCTGCTTACCAAGGGCAAGAAAATCCTGGCCGACGTGCAGCAGGCGTATCTGGAAGCCGCCGAGATCGAGCAGGCGCAACTGGCACATCTGTCGATCAGCATGCCGGAAAGCCTCGCCAATGTGCTCGGCCCGCCGCTCTACCATCGCGCATCGGGCATGGCGAAGACGTGGCGGATCGCGAACGGACTGTTCCCCGACCAGCTCTCGCGTTTCAACTCGCATGCGTCCGACATCATGATCACAGAGGAGAGCCATGTCTCAAGCATGATCGGCGTCGAGCGATACATGATCGTGACTGAGCCCTATGTGCTTATCTTTCCAAAAGATTTTCCGCTTGAGACCGAGCTTGGTCCGCACCTGATGGCGAGCAAACTCATTCGCTTTTCATTGCGTTCATCCGTCGGCAGGAAGACGGAAGCGCAGCTTGGCCGGCTGCAGCTCAAATTTCCCGAAGAGATCGAATTCGATTCGGTCACTGCGCACTCGCAGGCGGTGGCCTACGGCGAAGGCTGGGGCATAACCACTCCGCTTTGCCTGTTCCAGACTCCCGGCATACTCGAGCAACTGATCGTGAAGCCGATCGGTCGCGGCAGCTTCAATCGCCGCATGGCGCTGGTCGCGCGCGAAGGTATGCTAGGCGGAGCGACCAGAGCGATAGCAGAGGAGTGCAGGGCGATACTTGAAGAGGACGTATTCCCGACAATTTATGCGAGCTTGCCCTGGCTCAAGGACATGATCGTCACTGGCGAAGAATGAGCGAATTGGGCAGGCTCCTGCTGCTGCCGTAGCATCACTGTGAGTCATAGTGTGGATTAGATTGGGCCGTCCGTCCATTTCGCGCCTTGTCCCCCCATATTTTTTTGTCAGACAGCGCAGGCAGCCAATCGACCTGCGGGCCGAGAGTTCAGCCGTGTTGGTGGATCCGACACTTTAAGGGAGGGGCAACGCCAGTTTCCTATGCCACAAGACAACCTGCCGCCGCCCGGCGCACCCGATATCGAAATTGCACGCGCCGCGACGATGGAGCCGATCCTCGCGCTGGCTGAACGGCGCCTCGGTCTCAAGCCCGAGACGCTGGTTCCTTTCGGCCATCACAAGGCCAAGCTGAGTCTCGAGCAGATTGCCGCAATGCAGGATCGGCCTGATGGCAAGCTGGTGTTGGTCACGGCGATTACGCCCACCCCAGCGGGCGAAGGCAAGACCACTACCAGCGTCGGCCTGACCGATGGCCTCAATGTCATTGGCGTCAATGCCATGGTCTGCCTGCGTGAACCTTCGCTGGGGCCGTGCTTCGGGATGAAGGGCGGCGCGGCCGGCGGTGGCCGTGCGCAGGTCGTGCCAATGGAAGACATCAACCTTCACTTCAACGGTGATTTCCACGCCATCACTTCTGCGCATAGCCTGCTGGCAGCGCTGATCGACAACCACCTGCAATGGGGCAACGACCTGAACATCGATCCGCGTCGCATCAGTTGGCGGCGCGTGGTCGACATGAACGATCGCGCGTTGCGCAACCTCGTGATCGGGCTGGGCGGCCCGGCGCATGGTGTCCCGCGCGAGAGCGGGTTCGACATTACGGTCGCTTCGGAAATCATGGCGATCCTGTGCCTCGCTGCGGACCTCAAGGATCTGCAGCGCCGGCTGGGCGACATCATCGTGGCCCGGACCTATGAGAAGAAACCGGTCACTGCGCGCGACATTGGCGCCGATGGCGCAATGGCGGTCCTGCTCAAGGATGCGCTCGCTCCGAACCTGGTGCAGACGATCGAACATAACCCGGCATTCATACATGGCGGGCCGTTCGCCAATATTGCGCATGGCTGCAATTCGGTGATGGCGACCAAGAGCGCTCTCAAACTGGCGGATGTCGTCGTGACAGAGGCTGGCTTCGGAGCGGATCTGGGGGCCGAGAAGTTCCTCGACATCAAGTGCCGCCAGTCAGGCCTCAGGCCCGATGCGGTGGTGCTGGTGGCGACGGTCCGCGCGCTCAAAATGCAGGGCGGGGTTGCAAAGGGCGATCTGGGCGAGCCCGATGTCGCAGCGCTCGAACGCGGCTCGGTCAACATCGTTCGCCATATCGAGAACCTCAAGAAGTTCGGCATCACGCCGGTGGTCGCGATCAATCATTTCATCAAGGATACCGATGAGGAGATCGAGGCGTTGAAGCGCATCTGCGCCGAGAATGGCGTGAAATGCGCGCTTTCCAGGCACTGGGCCGAAGGCGGCGAGGGCGCGCGCGACCTGGCCAATGCGGTCAAGGATGTGCTCGATGCCAATTCGGCAAAGGTCGAACTGCTCTATCCTTGCGAAGCGCCGCTCGCAGACAAGATCCGCACGATTGCAAAAGAGATCTACCGGGCGGAAGATGTCGTGCTCGCCGGTTCGGTCGCCCGCACTCTCAAGGAGTTTGAAGACTTCGGCTATGGCAATCTGCCGATCTGCATCGCCAAGACGCAGTACAGCTTCTCGACCGACGCATCCAAGCAGGGCGCGCCCAGCGGCCATACGGTGGAAGTTCGCGAAGTGCGTCTCTCGGCCGGGGCAGGTTTCGTCGTTGCCATCTGCGGTGATATCATGGTGATGCCGGGTCTTCCCAGGAAGCCGGCCGCCTACGAAATCGGTCTTGACGATTCGGGCGAGATTGTTGGGCTTGCCTAACCGCCGCTCCGCGGGAAGAGATTGTATGCAACGCAAACAATCTGCTATCGGCTGCGGCTATGGGATGGTAGGATATGTCTGTGGTTGAGAGTGACAAGAGGATCGAGGAGATTTGCGCCGGGCATCGTGCGCAGCGTGGGCCTCTGCTTCCGATCCTGCATGAAGTTCAGGCGGAATTCGGCTGTGTGGATGAAGCGGCGGAACGGGCGATAGCCAGGGCGCTGAACCTTACGCGGGCTGAAGTGCATGGCGTCGTCAGCTTCTATCACGATTTCAATCACGCTCCTGACGATCGTCCGGAAGTGCAGATCTGCCGTGCGGAGGCATGCCAGGCACGCGGCGTGGAAGCGCTCATGGGCGACGCACAGAATGCGGCAGGCGATCGCGTCCGATTGAAGACCGTCTATTGCCTTGGGCTGTGCAGCGCAGGCCCTGCGGCGCGCGTGGGCGAGCGAATGCATGCCCGGCTCGACAGCGTATCCTTGCGCAAACTGATCGAGGAAGCATGAGCACGCCAGTTTCTCTTGGGGTCCGTATCTCTGATGACAGCCTGGCAAAGGCTTGCGGCGCAGACGCACTGGCGGATGCCTTTGCCAAGGCGGGGGCCGATGTCGAGCGTGTTTCGAGCTGGGGCATGCACTGGCTCGAACCGCTGGTAGAGATCAATGGCATCGGCTGGGGTCCGGTCACGCCGGATCGCGTTGCTGAGGTGCTTGATGGCGGGGCGGACGATATCTGCATCGGCCCTGTTGCGGCGCATCCCTTTATTGCGCGGCAGCAACGGCTGACATTCGCTCGCGCGGGCAAGACCCGCCCATTGAGCCTCGAGGACTACGAGGCAAGCGGCGGCTGGGCCGGGCTCAAGCGTGCGCGGCAAATCGGCTCGGAACGTATCCTCGAGGAAGTGACGCAATCCGGCCTGCGCGGGCGCGGTGGAGCGGGTTTCCCGGCAGGCATCAAATGGCAGACGGTCGCAAGGGCGAGCGGCGAGCCCAAATTCATCGTCTGCAATGCCGATGAAGGCGACAGTGGAACCTTTGCCGACCGGATGTTGATGGAAGGCGATCCCTATGCCCTGATCGAAGGCATGGCGATCGCTGCTGAAGCTGTCGGGGCGAGCCACGGCTACATCTACCTGCGTAGCGAATACCCGGACGCGATTACCAAGATGAATGCGGCCATCTCGCTTTCGGCCTCGCTCATTGCGCCGTTCGAAATCGAAGTGCGCGTGGGTGCGGGGGCCTATGTCTGCGGCGAGGAAACGTCGCTGCTCAACAGTCTTGAGGGCAAGCGCGGCGAAGTGCGCGCCAAGCCGCCGCTACCTGCAATCGAAGGCCTGTTCGGCCAGCCCACCGTGGTCAACAATGTGCTGACGCTGGCAGCGGTGCCGCATATCCTGTCTGAAGGCGGTGCGGCGCTCTACGAGAGCCTCGGCATCGAGCGGTCCAAGGGAACCATGCCGATCCAGCTTGCCGGCAATATCAGGCATGGCGGGCTGTATGAGACGGCCTTCGGTGTTTCCCTGGGCGAGCTCGTCAACGAAATCGGCGGCGGGACGGCATCGGGTCGCCCGGTCAAGGCGGTGCAGGTCGGCGGGCCGTTGGGCGCCTATATCCACCCGGACCAGTTCGACCTGCCCTTTGATTACGAGGCCTATGCCGCGGCTGACGGGCTGATCGGTCATGGCGGCGTGGTGGTGTTCGACGAAACGGCAGACATGGGGGCGATGGCGCGCTTTGCTTTCCAGTTCTGCGCGGCGGAAAGCTGCGGCAAATGCACCCCTTGCCGCCTTGGCGCTGTGCGCGGAACGGAAATCATCGACCGTATCCGTGCCGGAGGCCGCGAGCCCGACCGGCTTGAACTCGCCCCGCAGATGCACAACACGCGCAAGAGTTCACGCAGCAAGGAAGAGCAGGTGCAACTGCTTGAAGATCTTTGCGAAGTCATGCGCGACGGATCGCTCTGCGCGCTGGGCGGCTTCACGCCCTACCCCGTTATGAGTGCGTTGAAGCATTGGCCCGAAGATTTTGGTATAAGGGCGTTGGAGACAGCCGATGACCTATGAGCGCCAGAAGGATTTCGGAACGCCGCAGAGCGGTTCCGAAAAGCAGGTGACGCTGACGATTGACGGACGCGAAGTGAGCGTGCCCGAAGGGACCAGCGTGATGCGGGCCGCGCGCGAAAGCGGCGGGGATATTCCCAGTCTTTGCGCCACCGACAATGTGAAGGCCTTTGGATCGTGCCGCATGTGCCTGGTCGAGATCGAAGGGCGGCGCGGTACTCCCGCCAGCTGCACCACGCCGGCCGAACAAGGCATGGTGGTCAGCACGCAAACCCCGCGGCTTGAGAAGCTGCGGCGCGGCGTGATGGAACTCTACATCTCGGACCATCCGCTCGATTGCCTCACCTGCAGCGCGAACAATGATTGCGAACTGCAGGACACGGCGGCGGAAGTGGGCCTGCGCGATGTGCGTTACGGTTATGAAGGCGCGAACCATCTCGGCACACAGCCCGACCTATCGAACCCCTATTTTCTCTTCGCGCCGGACAAATGCATTGTCTGTTCGCGCTGCGTGCGCGCCTGTGACGAAGTGCAGGGCACGCTGGCGCTGACGGTCGACGGGCGCGGCTTTGCCAGCGCGATCAGCGCCGGGCAGCCGAGCGACGATTTCCTTTCCAGCGAATGCGTCAGCTGCGGCGCCTGTGTGCAGGCCTGTCCCACCAGCGCGCTGATGGAAAAAAGCGTCAAGGAGCACGGCAAACCGGAGCGCTCTGTCGTCACCACCTGCGCCTATTGCGGTGTGGGCTGCGCCTTCCGCGCAGAAATGAAGGGCGAACAGCTCGTCCGCATGGTTCCCTGGAAGGACGGCAAGGCCAATCATGGCCACTCCTGCGTCAAGGGTCGCTTCGCCTGGGGCTATGCCAATCACAAAGACCGCATCACCACGCCGATGGTGCGCGAAAGCATCGACCAGCCCTGGCGCGAAGTAAGCTGGGAAGAAGCCATCAACTTCGCTGCGGACCGTATCAACGCGATCAAGGCCGAGCTTGGCCCGCGCGCGCTGGGCGGCATCACTTCCAGCCGCTGCACCAATGAGGAAACCTTCCTGGTGCAGAAGCTGGTCCGCGCCGGTTTCGGCACCAACAATGTCGATACCTGCGCCCGCGTTTGCCACTCGCCGACGGGGTATGGGCTGTCGACCACTTTCGGCACCAGCGCAGGCACGCAGGATTTCGATTCGGCGGACGAGACCGATGTCTTCATCGTGATCGGCGCCAACCCGACCGATGCCCATCCGGTCTTCGGCAGCCGCATCAAGCGCCGCCTGCGCCAGGGTGCCAAGATGATCGTGATCGATCCGCGCCGCATCGACCTGGTGAGGAGCCCGCATATCGAGGCGGCGCATCACCTGCCGCTTCAACCCGGCACCAATGTCGCCGTGCTGACCAGCATTGCGCATGTGATTGTGACCGAGGGGCTGGCGGATGAGGAGTTCATCCGGGAGCGCTGCGACTGGGACGAATATCAGGATTGGGCGCGTTTCGTCTCCGACGAGAAGCACAGTCCCGAGTTCCTTGAAGGTGTGACCAGGGTTCCGGCGCAGACCGTTCGCGAAGCGGCACGACTGTTCGCCACCGGCGGAAATGGCGCGATCTATTACGGCCTTGGCGTGACCGAGCATTCGCAAGGTTCAAGCACGGTCATGGCGATCGCCAATCTTGCGATGGTGACCGGCAATATCGGGCGACGCGGCGTCGGCGTGAACCCGCTGCGTGGCCAGAACAATGTGCAGGGCGCCTGCGACATGGGCAGCTTCCCGCACGAACTATCGGGCTATCGCCACCTTTCCGATGGTGCGACGCGCGCGTTGTTCGAGGAGGATTGGGGCGTTGCGCTAGACCCGGAGCCGGGCCTGCGAATTCCCAACATGCTCGATGCCGCGGTGGATGGCAGCTTCAAGGCGATCTACATCCAGGGCGAGGATATCCTGCAATCCGATCCCGATACGCATCACGTCGCTGCAGGGCTGGCGGCGATGGATTGCGTGATCGTGCATGACCTGTTTCTCAACGAAACGGCCAATTACGCGCATGTCTTCCTGCCGGGTTCGACCTTCCTGGAGAAGGCGGGCACTTTCACCAATGCCGAACGCCGCATTCAGCCGGTGCGCAAGGTGATGGAGCCGGCAAATGGTTATCAGGATTGGGAAGTCACTCAGATGCTGGCCAATGCCGTGGGATGCAACTGGAACTACACCCACGCTAGCCAGGTATTGGAGGAGATCGCCCGGCTGACCCCGACTTTTGCCGGCGTAACCTGGGAACGCGTGATCAATGGCGAGCAGTTGCAATGGCCGGTCAATGACAAGGCTCCCGATGGCTCGCCCATCATGCATGTCGATGGATTCGTGCGCGGCAAGGGCAAGTTCGTCGTGACCGAATATGTTCCGACCGACGAAAGGACCGGGCCGCGTTTCCCGCTGTTGCTCACCACAGGGCGCATCCTCAGCCAGTATAATGTCGGCGCACAGACCCGCCGCACCGGCAACAACGCCTGGCACAAGGAAGATGTGCTGGAAATCCACCCCACCGATGCCGAAAACCGTGGGCTGGCAACGGGCGATTTCGCGCGCTTGGCGAGCCGTGCGGGCGAAACCACGCTGCGCGTGCTGGTGACCGATCGCGTCGCGCCGGGCGTGGTCTATACCACCTTCCACCACCCCGATACGCAGGCCAATGTGGTCACGACCGACAATTCGGACTGGGCCACCAACTGCCCCGAATACAAGGTCACCGCCGTGCAGGTAACACCCTCCAACGGGCCGAGCGAATGGCAGGAGGAGTACGCGGACCTTACCGCCATGGCGCGCCGGATCCAGACTTCGGACATGGAGCCTGCCGAGTAATGGACATCGACAAGCTGAGCCGCATGGCCAACCAGATCGCCGCCAATTTCGAAGCCAACGGCCATGACAAGGCGGTGGAGGATACCGCCACGCATATCCTTAAGTTCTGGGATCCGCGCATGAAGGCGCAGATCTTCGCAGACGATCTGTCGCGCCTTTCGCCCATCGCCAGCCAGGCGGTCGAGAAGCTCAAGGCGGATGCCGAGGCAGCCTGAAAGCCGGACCTATGGCTAATCCGGTCGAACATGGGCGGGACGGATCGTCGCGTCCTCTCTCGTGCGAGTGGGTACGGGAAGTGCCCGTCGCGCTCGAATTCAACGGGCTTTCCTATGCCGTGATGATGGCGACGCCATCCGATCTGGAAGACTTCGTACGCGGCTTTGCGCTGACGGAGGGGCTGGCAGGCACGGTGGCCGATGTGCAGCAGATCGCCATTGCCGAAACCGACCTGGGCTATATTGCGCGCGCGCAACTTTCGGGGCTGGGTGTCGAACAATTGACCGAGCGGGTCCGCACCCGCGTGGCGGAAAGTTCCTGCGGGTTGTGCGGGATCGAGAATCTTGAAGCCATAGCGAAGCCCTTGCCCCGGGTCCCGGAACACGCACCCCCTACGGCCGAAGCGATCTTCGCCGCGCTATCTGACCTGCGTGGCCTCCAGGAAATCAACCGTCGCACCGGGGCCGCGCATGGAGCGGGTTTTGCGGACCGCAGCGGCACATTGCGCTGCGTTCGCGAGGATGTCGGGCGGCACAACGCAGTCGACAAGCTGATCGGCGCGCTTGCTGATGCTGGGCAGGAAATTGCAGAGGGTTTCGTTATCTCCACCGCGCGCTGTTCCTACGAAATCGTCGAGAAGGTGGTGCGCGCTGGAGGGACCTGCCTCGTCACCGTCTCGCTGCCGACCAGCATGGCGGCGGAACGTGCGAAGGCGGCCGGACTCAGCCTGTTCTGCCTGGCCCGGGATGACAGCTTCCTCGAATTGTGACCGCTTGGTGCATTTGCGCATCGGTAGCGCCGGCGCGGCAACAACTCGTCATCAGCGGTTTCCCAGCGGGCCGACTTTGGGGTAGGGCGCATGGAGATGACTAGGAAAAACCAATGATCCGCATCGTTGCCCTGGGCGGGACTGTGAACCACAACAGCATGACGGAGATGGCTCTGCGCTATGCTGCGGATCACGCCGAACGGGCAGGTGCGCATGTCGATGTGTTCGGCGGCGAGTATCTCAGCTCGCTGCCACACTACGGAATGCATGTACCTGCGGATGAGGCTGGCAAGGACATGATCGAGGCGGTGCGGCAGGCCGATGGCCTGATGGTCGCTGCGCCCGGATATCACGGCACCATTTCGGGGGTGGTCAAGAATGCGCTCGATTATCTCGAGGATCTGGCGACCGACGAGCGGCCCTATCTCGATGCGCGCGCCGTGGGTCTGATCGCGACTGCGGGCGGCGAGCAGGCATCAATGGGTGCGCTCACGACGCTTCGCGCCATCACTCATGCCTTGCGCGGTTGGCCAACGCCTATGGGGGTGACGATCCGTTCGCGCCCCGACCTCTTTTCGCCCGAGGGTGATTGCCATGACGAGCGGATCGGAATGCAGTTGAAGCTGGTGGGCGAACAGGTGGTGATGGGCGCGCGCGGGCTGGCTTTTGCCTCGCGGGGCGAGGGCTAATCCGACCGACAGCTCTCTTGTGCGACTTTACTCCTTTTATTCAATGCCTTAGATAGAGATTTGCAGTCGAATTTCGCGCCCAGGCGGAGGGCATCTTCCAATGTCGAGAGGAAAAGATCGCCTGGGAGCACTTCCGGCCCAAGGCGTAGAAAGCGTTGTTTCCAGCGGGTGTCACCCGCCAGCGTGGCCGCGAACGCGGTGCGCGCTTCGGGCACGGCTAGCACCGGGCGCGCAAGTTCGGAGAGTGCCTCAGGGTTATCGCCAAGTGCCCACAATGCCGCCAGCCGCCGTCCGGCTTCGCCTCCGTCGCCGTTTTCCAGCGCCAAACGCATTCGCGCAACCTGCGCCAGAGGATCGCGCCAGCCGTGTTGAGCGGCCAGCTGGATGGTCGTGGCGGCGTCACTCTCGTTTCCGGCCAGCGCTTGCGCCTGTGCAAGAAGGCGCAGATTTTCAGCCGGCATGGGCCGTCGCGCCACCAGCACCCTGGCGCTACTGAGCGCGTCCTCAGCGTTACCTGACCGAAGTTGAGAGGCAGTGAGATGGTATTGGCTGAAACCGCGCACTGGCTGCGGCACGAATCGCGCCAGATGCGGAGCCTTGCGCGCTTGCCGGTCGAGCTGGACCGATACGGTAATCGCGCCGATCAGGGCCAGGGCGAAGAACCAGGCCAGCCGCTTCATGATTGCTGCGCCTCCTCGCTTCGCCGGGCTGAGCCCAGAAGTGCCAAGGCAAAAGCAACGATGCAGAGCATGGCCTGATTGCGCAGCGGATAGTCGACCAGCGATTGAAGCGCGACCGCGGCAAGGATTGCTGAGCCAGACCATGCCTGCCAGCGAAGTTCTGACCGGCGCGCTGCGAAGGTCAACCAGGCGACCAACGCCAACCATCCGGCCAGAAGCAGGAGGCCGGGCAGTCCCGCTTCGATGGCGAGTTCAAGGTAGTCATTATGCGCGCGTCCGGCTCGGCGCTCAGTCAGGTTTTCAAGCGATTCATCAGCCTGAAACACCTCGTCGAAAGTTCCCATCCCGGCACCTGCCGGCCAGTATTTTTGCGCGGTATAGCTGGCGTCCTCCCACAGCGAAAAGCGCGCTTCGTCGCTCTGCGAAAAGCGGGCAAGGCTGGTATCGAGGCGCGTGTCTGCAAGGCTCATGACAGAGAGCGTGCCCAGGCTAACCAATGCCAGCGCGGCACAAATCGCCGCCAGCCCGCGTTTGTCCATCGCTTGCCTGCGCAAGGCCAAACGGATCGCAGCCAGCAGGACCGGCAGCGCCACTAAGACCATAGCGGTGCGCGATTGCGTAAGCACCACGCCGATTGCAAGCGCCGCGCCCGCGCCAATCTTGAACGCTGTTCCCAGCCCGCCGCGCCATGGCTGGGGCAGAGCCACAAGCAGGGCGAGGCAAGTGACGAGGAAGATCCCCGTCGAATTGCGATTGGCGAAGCTGCCGAACAGCACGCCGGGCATGGGGTTTTCCGGATAGAGCAGCCCGCTTTGTCCGCTGGACAGAACCTGCACCGCGCCTAGCAGGAAGTTCGCTAATCCCAGACCGACGATCAGCCAGCCCAGCCAGGCCAGGTCGCGACGGGGCAGGTTCCAGGCGATAGTGAGAACCGCAAGTGGCGCGATCAACCCCGTCGCGGCCACAAGCGTGCGGTTGCGGTCGAGCGTGAGCGCGTACCAGCCGTCCGCAGCGGCTGCCTGGCGGGCCGCCTCCGCCAATTCGCGCCCGGGTAGCGAATGCCATGCGCCGGGCGGCAGCGGGACCAGTTGGAGTAGTGGCAAGGCAAGCGTGGCGGCAAGTACTATGGCCAGGGGCCGCGGTGCGTCATGCCAGAAGCCTTTGAAGGCCTCCCGATTCAGCGCCAGAACAGCGAGCGCGCAGAGCTGCACCGCAAGATTGGCAAACCCATAGGCAACCCCGCCACCGCCCGCGATCACGGCGATGGCGATCAGGAGCGCCGTGTGCTTAATGGGTCCGGACCCTAATTCGCGCCGTTCGACTGGAAGCCGCCCCGCGATTCACGTTGGTCGTCCGAATCTCCATCATCCCAGAGCACTATCAAAAGCGCGACTCCGGTGGCTCCGAGCAGGAGCCGCCCCATATCGGAGTCGAACCACCAGGCGAGCCCGCGCTTCTTTCTGTTCTTGTTGCCATCGTCGGCCTGTTGCGCGCCGGCCTGCTGGCTGGCTGCATCTGCGTAGAGCGCGGCATTGTCGCCAGCGCGGGTGTTCGCTTGGGCCGCGATGGGTGAAAGCGCAATTCCGGCAGCAATTGCCGTTCCCAGTGTCCGGGCGACCAGCCTGTGCATTGCGCGTACCCTCATTTGCGTTCTGTTGCGCGCGAATCTAGCGTTCATCGGGACTTCCGGCAAGTTTCAGGGCCTCGGGGGTCGGGAGTGAAAGTGACAGACCGGATTATCGACTTTTCGGCCGATACGGAGGGTGCGCCCTGCCTGCAGGCTTTCGTGCGGCTGGGCGAGGCGATGAAACTTCGCTTTGGGGCCGTTCCTCCGCGCGATGCAGACCTGCTGATCGACAAGGAGAAGTTTGCGCTTGCAGGTGATGCTTTCTGGCTCGAAACGCCTGGCGGCGTTCAATTCCATTACCGGAAGGGCCAGAGCGTGCTGGGGGAACTGCCGCGTCCCGAACTGGACGACGAATGCCGGCTCTATCTGTGGGGCACAGTGTTCGGCGCGGTGGCATGGCTCAACGGAATGATGCCGCTCCATGCCAGCGCAGTCTCTCACGATGGGGGTGTCGTCGCATTTACCGGTGCTTCAGGCGCGGGCAAATCCACGCTTGCCGCCGGGCTGGCGTGGCGTGGCTTCGCGCATGTTTGCGACGACACGCTTGTGCTGGCGGAAGGCCCGGACGGACTGCTCGGCCTTCCCGATGGCAAGCCCATGAAGCTGTGGGACGACGCAGCGGATCTGGTCGGGGCGGTGCAGTGTTCACCCATCGCAAGCCTGCCGGGCAAGGCCTATGCCGATCCGGCTGTCCGCGAAACACGCCCGCTGCCGTTGACGGATCTTGTGTTCATCGAAGCAGGGGATGAGACTACTCTCACACCCGTTCTTGGAGCGGAAAAGCTCACGCTCGTGCCCGGTGCGCTCTATCGCGGTTTCATTCATGCGGCGCGGGGCGATGAGCAGTTCCATTCCCGCATGATGTTCGAACTGGTGCAGTCGGTGCGGTTCTGGCGTTTGAGCAGACCCCTCGATGCTGGTGCCTTCTCTCAATCGCTTGAAGACATCTCGTCCCTGATTGACCACGAGTGCGGCGGTGCGCGCAATCGAGCGGGGGAGAGTTCGCCCGCCTAGCTTGATGCGGCGGGCTGCACGAAATATACGCGAGACATAGTTAATTCGAGGTCGCAGACAGTGGTCAAGGCAAGCGAAAACGCGCAGCCGGTGCGTAAGAGCTGGGTTGAGCCCAAGCTCGAACGGCTCACCGTGGATTTGACTTCCATTGCCGGCAACCAGAATCCCTTTGGCGACAACGCCAAGTTCAATGGCAAGAATATGCCTGCGAGCTGATTGTGCTCTCCGATCCATTTCCTGCAGAAGCCGACCGGGCGATGGCACAGCCAGTGAAGATCAGGAAGATCCCGCAAAAGTTTCTTGCGACGGACATCGATGGCGAGCTGATCCTGGTCCACGCCGACACCGGGGTGTTCTTTTCCGCCAAGGATACGGGGCGAGCGATCTGGCAGGCGATCGACCGCAGCCCGGCGATTGAGGACATCGTCCAGGGGTTGCGGAACGATTACGAAGTGGCGCCAGAGGAATGCTTGCGCTCGGTGCTCGCCTTTACAGACCAATTGGTCGAGGCGGGACTGGCCGAGTATTGCTGAATGAGACCCCTGCGCATGAATGCGGGCGGTGCTGGTCTGTCGCAAAAGCGGCTGGCTACGGCAAGGGCAATGGTGCTGCTGTTGCTGGCGCGGCTGGTGGTGCGGTTTGTTCCTCTCAAGCTGTTCCGCGCTTCGCTGGGCGAGATGCGGGACGGTTCTCAAATGGGCGCGGATCTTGGCCCTTCCTGCAAGCTGGAGCTTGCGCAGGCGATGGCGAGCCGGATTGAGCGTGCGACACTGCGCCTGCCGGGGGAAAGCAAATGTCTGCCACGGGCAATCGCACTGCAATGGAGCCTCCGGCTCACGGGCATTGAATCGCAGCTCGTTCTGGCGATCCACCGCAGCGATCGTTCCTCGCGCCATGCCTATCATGCCTGGGTCGAAAATGACGGTGGAATGCTGATCGGCCATTGCGAACGGAGCGAATACCGGCCCGTCATGATCTTTGCGCAGAACGGGCGGGAAAGGGCAGATCGCGCCGCCAGTGCCTGGTAAGATGGATCGCAGCCTGCTGATCTGTGCTGCAATCGACCTTGAAGGGGGGCAATGGTTCGCCGGCGATTGGGAGCGGGTCGTTGCCAGTCTGAAGCTGGGCCTGGCGGGCGATATCCGCCAGGGTTCGGTTCCTTCTGCCGGGCTGGCGATGCGGGCGGACGCTGTGCCCGGTACGCGCTCGCCCCGAAATCTGCCCCTCGATTTGCGGCCCGATGAAAGTGGCGCCTACACCCTCTTCGCCGGACAGATCATGGAGCGTGGAGATCTCGCTCGCCGCTTGGGGATCGAAGTGCCGGAGAGCGACGCTGCGCTTTACGCGTCGGCATGCCGGATATTGGGCGAGGTTTGCGACGATGCGGTGGTCGGCGAATATGCCGCCATCCGCTGGTGCCCCGATCGGCGCGAAGTGCGGCTGGCTCGCTCTCCGCTCAATGCCCCGCCGCTGCATGTCTGGCGGAGCGGTTCGCGTCTTATCGCGGCCTCGCTGCCGCGCAGCATCTTCGCAGCGGGCGTTCCGATGCGGATCGATGCTGACCGGGTCGCGGATGTGGCGTTGTTCAACCTGGGAGACGGGACGAAGAGCTATTATCGCGGGCTGGCGCGGGTCGCTTGCGGCACGGTGCAACGCCACACGCCCGATGGGCAGCAGGAGCATGGCTTCTGGGACTTGCACCGGCTGAAACCCGTGCGGTTCGCGGATTCGCGCGACTATGTTGCCGCTGCAAGCGAACAGCTCGACCGGGCAGTCGCTGCAAACCTCGAAGGGATCGGAAAGCCCGCCATTTCGCTCTCCGGCGGGGTGGATTCGCAATCGGTGGCAGGATCGCTGCTCGCACAACTGCCTCCCGGCGGCAGATTGCGCTCCTACACCGCTGTCCCGGTCGAGGATTGGTTGCCCGATCCCGATCCGCGCATGGATTATGACGAATCCCAGAGCGTGAAGCGGCTTGCCAAGCAATATCCGGCGCTGGAGCCGCATTTCGTCAATGCTGGTGAGGCCGCATTCGGTCAGGATCTCGACGCGCTGATGCTGCTGGGCAGCTGGCCCAGCTTCAACGAGATGAATATGCATTGGGTCCATGCGATTCACCGCCGGGCCGCCAATGATGGTTGCGACGCGCTATTCACCGGCGATTTCGGCGACGCGGCCTTCAGCTATGACGGAATGGCCGCATATCCCACCTGGTTGCGGCAAAGGCGCTGGGCGCATTTGCTCAAGGAATTGCGCGCCAGCCGGGATCCCCGAGGTTTCGCGCGCCGAGCTGTGTCACTGGCGGTCTGGCCGCATGTACCATTCACCTGGCGACGGCGGATCGACGAATGGAGAGGCGTCCATATCTCGCCCTTCGCAACCTGGTGTCCGCTCGATCCCCGTAACGAAGCGGTTGCGCGGGCAGTGGAACGCGCTGACGATGCGGGGCACGATACCGGCATCTACCAATCCGCCGATGCGGTGGCTTCGCAGGCCAGCATGATCCGCTCCGCCCTGTCCGAAGGGCCGGAACTCATGCTTGCATTGCGCTTGCTGCATGGCATGCCGACGCGCGAGCCATTGGCGTTCCGGCCGCTGTTCGAGCTTTGCGCATCCATGCCGGTCGAACTGTTCATGCGCGATGGAACCTCGCGTTGGCTGGCGCGACAGGTGGCGGCCATGCGTATCCCGCGAGATGTGGCTGAATGCGAGCGGGTCGGGGTCCAGTCGGCAGACTTCATCGGCAGGTTGCGGCGAGACGGCAGCGGGATGCTGGAGACGATCGAGCGCATTGCTCCGAGGTCGATCGCTTCGCACCTGTTCGACCTGCAACGCGTTCGCTCGGATATCGAGGACGCGCTCGATCCGTCCGGCACGCGCCCCTATCGCTGGCTACGCTATCTCTGCAATGTGCCGCGCGGGCTGGCGCTCGCCCGTTTCGTGCAATTCGCTGAGGGCCGGAACGATGGCTAGCAAGGGCATCAGCGACCGCGAGGCTTTGGCCTTCCTGATCCGGCAGGCGGGCTGGGGGCGGCTCGGCCTGCTGGCCGCATTGATGCTCGCTGCGAGCCTGACCGAGGGCGTGGGGCTTATCATGCTGGTGCCGATCATCCAGCTTGCGACCAGTCCGGCGGGCGCTCCGGTCGAGCCGGCCTGGCTGGCGCCGTTCGCGGAGCTGCCGCTGGGGGCGTTGTTGGCGGTACTCGTGGCGCTGGTTGGGCTGCGCGCGCTGATCGTTTTCGCCAGCAACGAAAGCCGCCGGGCGCTGAGTCTCGATTTGGGGCGGGATCTGCGCCTGATGGCGCATGATGCGGTGCTCAATGCCGAGTGGCGCTGGCTGGCGACCCGCAATAGCGCCGATCACGCGGCGGCCATCATGGGAGAGACGGACCGCGTCTCCTCGCTTGTGAACCAAGCATTGTCGATCGCGACGGCGCTGGTCACGATAGTGCTGCTGACGGGTTCTGCCGCACTCATCTCGCTGCCGATCACCAGCGCCATCTTCGCCTTGGCCTTGTTTGCAGGCTTCGGACTCTCCTTCTTGCGAGGACGCAGCCGTGACGACGGCGAAGCCTATGCCGCGGCCTATCGCGGGCTACAGCGTGTGGTTTCGAACGCGTTGCAGCACTTGCGCGCGGCGCGGATCGCCGATGCGGAGGACGCATTGGCCGAACAATTCGCCTGCGCTTCGGAGGAACTTGTGGAGCGCGAACGGCGCTATTTCCGGGTCAGCCAGAGCATCCAGATGCTGTTCCAGATTGCCGCCGCCGCGATCCTCGCTCTTTTGGTCTATCTCGCGCTGGCGGTGTTCGGGCTGGCGCTTGCGGTTTTTCTGCCGGTCGTTGCGATCTTCGCCCGCACTGTCCCACTGATTGGCAATGTGCAGCAGGGGCTGCGCAGCTGGCGCTACAATCTTCCGGCACTGGCGGGTCTGCTCGCGCTGGTCGAGGATGCCCGCAGGCATGTTGAGCCGCAGCCAAGGACAACCGAGCGCCTGGAACTGCGCGAAGGGATCGAATGTCGCGGCGTAAGCCTGCGCTACGAAGCGCGCGATCTCCCGGCGATCGAGCAGTTCGATCTTGTGATCCCCGCCGGAAGTATTGTCGCAATCACCGGGCCTTCGGGCTCGGGCAAGAGCAGCCTGGCCGATCTGCTGTGCGGATTGCTTGGCCCCGATCACGGTGAAATCGCGGTGGATGGCACGGTGCTGGATGGAGAGGGCCGCGCGCGCTGGCGCCGCCAGGTCGCCTATGCCGAACAGGAACCCTTCCTGCTCGACGCCTCGATTGCCGAAAATCTCGCCTGGGGCTGCGATGAAATCGACGAGGCGAATATGTGGCAAGCGCTCGATGCGGCATCGGCCGGGTTCGTGCGCGATCTGCCTGACAGGCTGGAAACGCGCATGGGCGAGAGCGGACGCCAGTTCTCGGGTGGAGAGCGCCAGCGCATTGCACTCGCCCGGGCACTTGTGCGCCAGCCGAGCCTGCTGATCCTTGACGAGATCACTTCCGCGCTGGACGAGCCGAACTCGGCCGCGATCATGGCTTCGATCGAAGCACTGCGCGGCCAGATGACTGTGGTGATCCTGAGCCACGACCGGGCCTTGCTCGCCATTGCGGATCAGTTGGTTGCGCTGGCGGGACCGAAGCAAGCCAAAGGCGGGGTGGGCGCATGAGGATCGCCTCGACAATCTCCGATGCGGGCGAAGCGCTGCTTGCGCTTCTTGCCAATCCCGATGCCGATCACGATTTGCGCCTTCAGGCACTCAATCCCGGTGATTGGGAGGAGTTGGCTGCTTTGGCGGGCCGCACGCGTTCCGCCCCTCAATTGCACGAATATCTGGCGAGAATGGCAGAAACGAGCGTGCCCGCTGCACTCATGCACCAGCTCGCGGAAGCGGCGCGGACGCATTCGCTCGCCAGCCTCAGTCAGGCACAGGGGCTGGTGGCGGCCGTTCGTATTCTCGAGCATGCCGGGCTCAAGGTGCTGGCATTGAAGGGGGCATCGCTCGCCTTTCGCGACTATCCCAAGCCGCAGCTGCGCCCGCTGCGCGATATCGACCTGTTGCTGCCCATCGATCAGGTCGAAGAGGGCGAGCGGGTACTACTCGCGCACGACGGCTATCGGCGCGCGAAATGGGCGGTGCCCCATGGCGTCGAGCACGGCCACCAGATGCCCGAAATCGTTGACAGGCAGCGCGGAATGGTGATCGAATTGCATCACGGGCTCAATGCGCGGAACTGGAACGAGAGCGACCTCCTGCTCGAACAGATGTGGGCCGAGGCCGAGCAGATGGAACTGTTCGGCCAGGCCATCGCGGTTCCTTCGGCAGCCGCCAATCTGCTCCACCTGATCGAGCATACGACTTTGCACCACGCCTTTGCCAATGGACCGCTGGTGCTGTCCGACCTGCATTATCTGGGCAGAGCGCATCGGATTGACTGGGACAGGATTGCCGCGCGCGCGGAACAATTGAACCTTGGCCGGTCGCTCGATCTGATTGCAGCGCTCGCGCGTGCATATGGTGCTTGCTGGGTGCGCGGCGGGTTGGGAATTGCATCACAAGAGCGAGTGGAAATCGCTGCTGTGGCCTTGCTCGCCGATGACGAAACTCACCGCCAGCACGAATTGCTGCACAGGCAGGCGCAGCGGGCTGAAGGTGAAGGCTCGGCATCCGTCGCGATCAAGCGGATGTTGCGGCCCAATCCGCATGAGCTGGCGCGACTGTCTGGCCATCCGCCGACGAGCGTGTTGCGCTGGCTTGGCTATCTGGCGTGGTTGGCGGAGAAAGGCGGGCGCTACCGTCGCTCTGCATCCGATCCGGCCCTGCAGGCGGCAAATGCAGAGCGCATCGCGCTGGTCGATTGGCTGGGTGGATCGTGATGGCCAGCCGCGCGACGCAGAAGTCGTGGCCCGAGGTCTGGTTCGAGACGGTCGAGGCCTGTCCGCTATGCGGATCGGCCAATCTCCAGCCATTCCTCGATGGAGTTCAGGACTGGTCTCTTGAAGCTGTGCCCGGCGCGTTTGCATTCGCGCGCTGCAGCGATTGCGCATCGCTGGTACTGTTGCGGCGCCCCACGGCAGAGCATGTGGGCAAGGCCTATGCGGGCTACTACACGCATGGCGCCAGTGACGCTGCCGCGCCGAGCAAGAGGGGCATCGCAGCCCGTATCTGGCGTGCCTGCTCGCGGGGCTATGTGCAGGGAACCTATGGAGGTTCCGCCAGTCTCGCTTCGTTTGCAGCGCGGACCGCCGTAAGCCTGTTCTCGGAGCGAAAGCTCGAGCTGGATTGCTGGTACCGCTTCCTCCCGCCCGCTCCTGCCAGAGTGCTCGACTATGGCTGCGGCAATGGCGATTTCATGCTCCGGGCGGCGGGGCTCGGTCATGATGTTTGCGGTGTGGATTTCGACGAGCGAGCTGTGGCGACTGCTGCGGGTCGCGGGCTTGAGGTCAGGAACGCGGCGGATGTGGATGAGGCCGATTTCGTTGAGGGTTTCGACTGCATCACCGCCAATCATGTGATCGAGCATGTGCCCGATCCGGCGCGTTTGCTCGCGCGTTTCGCAGCATGGTTGCGCCCCGGCGGGCGGCTCTATCTGGAAACGCCCAATGCTCAGGCCGCCGGTTTGAGAGAGTTCGGGCGCTTCTGGCGCGGGCTCGAAGCGCCGCGTCACTTCTGCCTGCCCAGCCGCGCGGCCTTGTCTCGCGCGCTGCATGATGCAGGGTTCAACCGTATCGAATGGCATGATCGCTCATCCGTGGGTGATGACATGGCGCGGCAGGCACGCACGGCGATTCAAGCAAACCCCGGCATCGTACCGTGCCGCCCCGCTTCCGACGATTTTCACGGCCCCGAGTTCCTGACCGTGGTGGCGCATCGTGCCGAGTAGGGCATCCAAACATGGCTAGAGTCGGTAAGTCCGTCATCCAGTCGAGCCTGGCCAATTTCGGTTCGCTGGCGATCTCTCTGGCGCTGGTCGTTGTCGTCTCGCGGATTCTGCCGCCTGATGTGATCGGCGCCTATGTCATGGCCTTCGCCGTGCTGATGTTGATCGAACCGCTGCGCGATCTCCAGCTCAAGAGCTATCTGTTGATGCAAGACCGGATCGATGCCGAGGTGCTGGGCCCGGCGCGCTTCGTGGCGCTCGCCAATACGCTAGCGGCGGTGGTGGCCTGTCTGCTGCTCGCGCTGGTCTTGCGTTCGGCCTATGACTCCCCCGCAGTCGGCAATTGCCTGGCGATCATGGGGCTGGGGCTACTGGCCCGGCCATGGGCTCAGACCGCAGAGGCGGTGCTGGCCAAGGCCTATCGCTATGGTGCGATCGCTCAGGTCAAGCTGGGAGCCGTGCTGCTGAAAGTGGCGGTCACGCTAGGCCTGATCGCGCGCGGTTATGGGGCGGAGGCGCTGGCCTGGGGCGCCTTTGCTGAGTTCGCCTGCGAACTAGCCTCGCTCGGCATGATCGGGCGTGATCTGCGCTTTGTCATGCCGAGCAGGCGCGGCTCCGCGGAGGTCTTCCGCTTCTGTTCGCAATTCGGCGGTGCGCAGCTGTTCGGCGGATTGGGCGGCACGATCGAACCGCTGATGATCGGCACGTTCCAGGGGCTTGCCTGGACCGCCTTCTTCAACCGCGCCAACCGGCTGGTGCGTACGCTGCGATCGGGCATCGAACAGGCGATCCATCCAATCGTGCTGACGGGGTTCGCCGGGGCGAACGGCGATCGCGTGGCGATGAGGCGCGATTATCTGCGCACGATTGCCTTGATGACGGGTGTGGTCTGGCCGGCGCTGGCCTGTTTCGCGGTGCTGGCCGATCCGGTAATCCTCGGACTGTTCGGCCCGCAATGGGGCAAATCCATCTTGCTGGGTCAGATCCTCGCCCTGGGCGGGATCGTGCATGCCGCCACCGCTCTGTCGCAACAGCTTCATGCAGCGGCGGGAGAAGCACGGCTGGTGTTCAGGCGAGAGGCCGGGCTGACCCTGCTGCGTTTCGTGATCCTCGGTCTTACCGTTACCATCAGCACCACTGCGGTCGCGCTGGGCCTGCTGGCGATGCTGGTGGTGAGTTTCTTTGTGAACCAGCACCTGCTTCAGCGGTCCTTCGGTATGACATACGGCGCCTTTGCCAGAGCGGTGTGGAAGAGCGCCGCTGCCGCGCTGTTGGTGGCGCTGGCGGCACATCTGGCGCTTGGCGCACTGTCCGGCGGAATGTCGCGGCTCGCAATGCTTGGAGCCTTGGTGCCGGTCGCAGGGGTGGTGTGGCTGGCGGCCTTGGCCTTGCTGCGTCACCCGCTATTGCACGAAATGCGGCAACTGGTTGCTCGTCACCCCAGTTGAACTGGCTCTAGCGGAAGTCCCGCATCGCTTCGGCAATATCCGTTTCGCAGACCTGCCGATCCGGCGAAATGCGGAACAATCCCGCCCGGCCCAGCGGTTCCGGCTCCCCCAGAAAGCTCTCGATTGCCGAATAGTGGGTGCGTTCTTCGCGGTAATAGTCATCAAACAGAAGATCGCACTGCGCCCTGGCTCTTGCTGCCTTATAAGCGACCTGCAAGGCGCAGGCACGGCGGAATCTGCCATCGACCAGCACCAAATCGGGGAAAGGCTGCCCGATACGTTCTAGAGTGGCGAAGGGCAGGTCGACATAGCGCCGCCAGCGTTTCACGCGCCGGGTATTGGGCGTGCCCGGGACGGGAATGCCCCAATTGGTCGTTAGCCCGATATCGGCATCGATCAGCGTGACCGTGTGCCCTGGTGCGAGCCCCTTGCGCACTGCGGCGGCAAAATAGCGGTCGCTCTCGACCGAGATCGTCGGCACCTGCAGGCGCGCCGCAAGCCGTGTCGTTCCGCCTGCTCCGAACTCGAGATAGCTCGCGCATTGGCCGATCCGGTCGGTGAACCAGCGCCCGGCCTCATCGTCAAGCATTGGTACGTCGTCGACTTCAAATCCCGTCACCCGCTGGAGGTAGAGTAACTTCGCCAGCTCGATCATGCGTGTCAGCCGGCCCATCACGTCACCCGGCGGAAGAGAAAGTGCGACGGAGCTTGTCCGCAATCCTGCGCATCAGCGCACGCGCGTTCCACCATCCCTGGCGCAAACTGGACGTTATGCCCATCGGCAGAAAAACGTCGCGCAGTCGGACGGTGCCGAAGCTGTATCGCCGCGTTACCGAATAATTCCCGGCGGTGTGCAGCACGCAGCTTTCCGGCAGCGGGTTGAGCCTGGCATCGACAGGCAGGACGTAGCGCGAATGCAGGCCCTTAGGGACATTGTCGTAGGTCAGTGCCCATGCCGATTGGACGCGGCAGGTATGGCGTGCGGATTGCGGCATGCGCTCTGCCTGTTCAATGTCGGACCAGGGCGAAGCGAGATATTGCGCGCAGAGCTCGCGGTCGAGGATGAAGCCGGGCCAATAGGGAAATGCGGGTGAGACGAAGCGCTGGCCCTCCAGCGCAAGGCACTCGCCTTCTCGGACGATCTGAGGGCCGCGAAATCCGGTCGAGTAGCGCTCGTCCCAGGGCGCGATTTCGTAACATAGCAGGCCCGGGATGCAGCCCGCCTGTTTGGCGGCAGGAAGGAAGCGACGGAAATAGTGCAGATTCGCTTCGGTCACTGCTATGTCGTCCTCGATATAGAGGAACAGGTCGTCGGCTGGCCCGTCGCGCTCAAACCATTCGCGCAGATGGGCCTTGTGCCACCATGTAAGATGGAAGGGATGGGCCAACCCGTGCGTCCGGTCGAAGCGCGCGCTGTGTCCGCGCGTTTCCAGCTCTGCAACGACGCGCGCAATCTCCGCTTCTTCCGCCAGCGCCATGTCGTTGGTCACGATCGTCACGCTGGCGGAATGCTCCTGCCACTGGCCGATCGCTTCGAGCGCCTGCACAAGGAAAGGCACCCTTTCGGGCACGTAATGCGCAGCGATGGAGACTTCGCAATTGGTGGCGGCCATCGGCTGGTTTCCGTGCAGGGTGAGCGACGTGCAGACCCCTCACCTTATGGAAGCGGATGGCGCGGAAGCAAGAGCGGGCAGCGGGACTTTGCACGGTCCCGACTGCCCGCCTTCATTGCCATCCCGCCGATCAGGCGAGCGCGCCCGCGGGTGCCGACGCACCTCGCTGCGCGCCTGCAAGATCATAGCGCAGGACCGGGCTCTTGAGGTTGGTCAGCAGTGCGCCTGCAGGTGCGTAATCGCCGCCCGCAATGTTTGCGAACAGCGTATCCTCGTCGCCACCGAAGCTCGAACCCGTTGCGCCCACAGGGTCGCTGGCCCCGGCGTGGAAGTGGTTGGCGGCGATCGTCACTTCGCCGTCAGCCGCGTCCTCCCAGAACAACAGGGGCGCGGTGTTGTTCGCGACAAGGCAGTAGGAATCCGGATTGTAGCCGAGCACGTTGACCCGCAGCCAGAAGTCCTGCCGCGTCCAGCTATTGTGCGCGATGACCACATGGCTGTGATCGTCGCCAAGCTGGCTCAAATACTGGGTCGAATTGGTGTTATCGAAGACATTGTTGAGCACCAGGAAATCGCTCGAGGGTCCATCTTTCATGAACAGGCTCTGGGCCACGATCCCGCCGCCAACATTGTCCGCCAGCACGCCGTTTTCCTTGCCGACATGGGTGACCTGGTAGAAATCCGGATGGATGTCGAACTCGGTCACGAAGGTGAATGCGGCGCTCATCACGTCGATGTCGGTGAATGCACCGGCATTGCCGCCCGGAATGGAGATCGCAGTGGCGAAGCGCGAATTGTCGAGCAGCGTGGCGCTCCATCCGCTCAAGCCGTTGATCCAGTCGACGACATTCTGGACTGTGTAGTTGGTCCCCGCCAGATAGTCGGCGTCGCTATCGTTGACCGTGAAAGTCCCGACCTCACTGCCGTCAACCTTGGCGGTGAACGTGCGCGAAGTGCTGTTCCAGTCGCCACTGCACGACAGTGTCGCGGTGGCACCAGCACCGGCATAGCTGACCTGCATCGCATTAACGGCGGCGATATAGTCGCCCGAGTTGAAGTCATTGATCACATTGCCGAGGGCGCAGTCGCAATCGGTTGCAATCTCCTGCCATCCCTGGCTGACCGTGCAACCGCGCGTCAGCGAGGCGCTGGTGCCGTTATAGGGGACGTTCGAAAAGCTGCACTCGGTCAGCCACGGCCTGCCGCGGATCAGGGTAGAGAGCTTGCGGCTGCGGGGGTAGCCGCGCCATAGGTCGTAGCGGCCATTGGGATTGGTGATGTTAATCCCGTCGAACCAGTCGGGCGGGCTACCCAGTCCGCTTTCGTTGTAGATTTCCAGCGCATGTTTGAAATCGAGCGTGATATTCGCGCCCTTGAAGTGCTGTCGGCCGTATTTGCTGCGGAAGCGCGCGTCGGCTCTCGTCCCCGTGGCCACGGTTGCGGCATCCAGCGTGAGCGTGACGGGAACGCTTGCTTCATAGGTCAGATAGCCTTGACCGACATAGGAGGCGACAGTGTCGCCGAATACCAGGTCTCCACCCTCGGTGATGGTGATACGCGGGTGGTTGGCGCCTTGCGAGCGCGCATAGTCGCGTGCAGCCCGAAGCGTTTGATAGCGCTGCCCGGTGATCTGTGCTTGCGACGGTGCCACTTCGAGCTCGAGGTCATGCAGGGCAGCGGCAGGGAAGAATGTGTAGGGACCGGCGACCCGAGACTGCATGGTCGCATCCGAAGGTACGGCTTCGAAATAGACCTGCGAAACGCCGTTCGTGCCATTGTGCTTCAGTTTGGCCCACCAGCCGAAATAGCTGACAATGTTTCCATTGGCATCGGCGAAACTCTGATAGCTCGGTGCCGCGATATCATGGCTGGTGCCCTCGTAATGCACCCGCACGAAGCTGAGTCCCATGTTGGTATAGAGCGAACCGGCATTGTTCGCCCCGGCATAGACTCCGATGAGCAGCGTATCGGTGAAGGTCTGGCGCGGCGGCACGATCAGGCGCAGCGCAGGCTTGGCGGTAACGCGCGTTGGATCGGCGGGAAGCGATGCAAAGCCCGATCCTGCGGTGCCATCCCAGGCGAGCGCCGGGCTGATTTCCGATACGCCCGGTGGAGGAGGTGGCGGTGGGGGAGTTGATCCATCCAGTATCCTGCGACGGCGGCCCGCAGGAAAGCCGGTTCCAAAGCGACCCATCAGGCCAGGCCCACGATATTGCTGGCGGTCGTCCCGGTCGCGCGGACGGCGCTGACGCGGACATCCAGAATCGCGCCGGTCGGCACATTTGCAAAAGTCACATCGTCAGTGTTGTCGACAGACCGCAAGGTCACGTCGCCGCCCAGTCCGATGTAAATCGCCTTGGTCACCATTGCGAGATCCTGTGCATCGTCCGGCGTAACGGCGAAGCAGATCTGGGCCGGAGAGATCAGGCTGTCGGATGAAGACTGGAAATTATCCTTGGGCATGGGGTTTCCTCTTGTTGGAACAAATGAGGAACATCGGCTATCACGTGCATTTACCTGTAGGAAAATGGATTCTTGCCCAGAACCGTGAGGGGGGCTGCTTGCGGCAGACCCGGCAATATGCCTAATTCATCTGTGCGAGGAGGACACGAAGGATGGCGTCGATAGCCGCTCCGGCTCAGGATCAGCCAGGCGCCGAGGCCCCGGAAGCCGAAGCCTTTGCTGGTGGCGACCTTCAATCGCTGCGCAGACTTCTTCCCCTTGTCCTGCTGGTCTATTCAATCTTCCTGCCGCAGGAAATGCGCATCGTCATAAGCGAGCAGGTGATCTATCCCAGCCGGGCCGCAGTATTTCTGGTCACTCCCTGGATCGCGCGCAGCCTCCTGTTGGGGCAGTTTCGGATCCGTCCGGCTGATGGGCTGGTGTTCTTTGCAGCAGGCTGGATGATGGTGTCCTTCATCTTCGTCTATGGCGTGGGCGATGGCGTGCTGCGTGGAGGGGCCCTGGTGCTCGACCTCCTCGGCCCTTACATGCTCGCGCGGCTATGCATTCGCGATATTGACGATCTGCGCCGACTCCTTGTCATCCTGGCACCCGGCGCCTTCTTCGCCGGATTCAGCCTGCTGGTGGAAGTGCTTGCCGGGCATCCGATCGTGCGACCCATCGCCGCAAGTATCTTCGGGGACTTGCCGCTCTATGAAGGGGGCGTTGCAGTGGGCGAGAAGGCCAATATCGCCAATTACCGCTTCGGCCTGTTGCGAGCCTCGGGACCCTTCGCCCATTCGATCTTCGCGGGTCTGTTCCTTGCCAGCCTGCTTCCGCTCTACGCCTTGTCCGGACTGCGCCGCTGGCCCGGAAAATTGGGGGTCGCGACGGCGGTCTTTTCGCTCTTCACACTCAGCTCGGCTGCGATCCTCGGCGTAGTGCTTTCGATCGGACTTATCGCCTACGATTGGATCCAGCGAGCGGTCAGCTTCCTCAACTGGCGGCTGCTGGCGACATTTGCCGCACTGTCCGCGCTCTTCATCCATATTGCATCGCAGAACGGGATCATCTCGATTCTTATCCGCATGACGCTCAACCCGCAGACGGGATACTATCGGCTGTTGATCTGGCGATTTGGCGTGCAGTCGGTGGAGAAATTTCCGGTCTTCGGCATCGGCTTCGCGGTGCATGAACGGCCCGACTGGATGAACAGCAGCGTCGACAGCTATTGGCTGGTGCTGGCGATCCGGCACGGACTGGCGGTGCCAGCCGCGCTGTTCCTGGTGTCGATCTTCGCGATTCTTGCTCTCGGCCGCTGCACGACGATGCTGGAAGAGGTTGATCGCCGCACCGTGCTCGGCCTTGCGATCGCATTGTTCGTGCTGGTGATTGCCGGCTTTACCGTGGCCTTTGTCGGCGGCCTGCTGACATGGTTCCTGGTTATCCTGGGCGCAAGCCTTTCGCTTACGCAATCCGCGCGCGCATGAACTCGGCTAGCGCTGCGAACAGGCGAGCTGGAGGAGAGAGCGGCATTTCGGCGGAAGTGACTGTCGTGATCGTGAGCTACAATACCTGCGCCCTGACTCTGAAAGCACTTGAGACATTGTTCGCGCATGCCGGGGACATCGCGATGCGCGTGATTGTGTGGGACAATGCCTCCGAGGATGGATCGGCAGAGGCGATCGCGCAGAAATTTCCGCAAGTTGAACTGGTCGCCCATGATGAAAACATCGGTTTTGCCCGTGCGAATAATGCGGTGGCGGAGCGGGTAAAAAGCGAATGGCTGCTTCTGCTCAATCCCGATACGGAAACCCAGGACGCGGCGATCGCGAAGCTGGTCGCATTCGGAATTGCCAATCCCCGGGCGGGAATCTTTGGCGGGCGAACCGTATTTCCCGATGGTTCGCTCAATATGGCGTCGTGCTGGAACCGCATAACCCCTTGGAGCCAGTTTTGCTCGGCTGTGGGGCTCACGCGGTTGTTCCCGCGATCCTGCATCTTCAACCCGGAAGCAATCGGCTGCTGGCGGCGCGATAGCGAGCGCGAAGTCGATATCGTTGTCGGCTGCTTCTTCCTGATCCGAACAGATTTGTGGCGCGAGTTGGGCGGCTTCGATCCGCGCTATTTCATGTATGGGGAGGAAGCGGATTTATGCCTGCGTGCGCGCAAGCGGGGTTATCGCCCGATGATCACGCCCGATGCACAGATCATGCACCTGGTCGGCGCCTCGACCCCGCTGCAATATCGCAAGAAAATCTCCGTGATGCGCGCAAGGAGCACGCTCATCCGAGACCATTGGCACCCGGCGTTGCGGCCGCTTGGCATTGCGCTCGCATGGCTGTGGGCCGCCAACCGGATGGCGGCATTTTCGCTGTTGGCGGTCATTCCGCACTATCGCACAGCGAAGGCTGGTTTCGCCGAAGTCTGGCGCGAACGCGGGTCCTGGCTGGCGGGCTACTGAAGCAGCGCGCGCAGATCAGCTCGGCTCGATTGCTTGGCGGATCCCGGCCGCGAAAATCTCTGCGATGCTTGCGCGCGCGAAGAAGCGGGCTTCATCGCTTTGCTGCCACTCGGCAAGCGCTGCCTTCATCTCGGCCTGGTTTGCGGTCGCATGCTCCATCGCATCGGCAATGCTCCGCGGGTCCGTTGCATCGACCCGCAGCGCGAAGCTCTTGCCGTTGAAATAGCCATCAACGCCTGCGCCTGCGGGATAGATGATCGGGCAACCCGACATGAGCGCTTCGATGAATACCAGGCCGAAGCTCTCACGGCGCGAAGGCAGGACCATCGCAATGCTCTCGTTGAATAGCCTCGCCAGGGCAGGTTGATCGCGCTGACCGAGGAATTCGATTCCTGTGGCGTTGCCGATAGCTCTCTTGGTTGCTCGCCGGTCAGCCTCCTTCCCCCCGCCTGCGATCCGGCAGTGCACATCCACACCTCGAGCTCGCAAGAGGCCAAGCGCGCGGGCAAGGCCGGCCAGGTTCTTCTCCTTGTAAGTGCCGAGGTTAAAGGCGCTGGCGAACTGGCTCCCTCCTGGTGTCGGAGCCACGAGCTGCCATCCTTCGGCCAGCGGGCAGGGCAGCAACTCTACTGGCGCGCGAGCCTTGCCAAGCTTTTCCTCGGCTGCAGCAAGCGCCCAGGGAGCAAAGGGGAAGATCGCGCCGGCACGGTGGAACACGCGCTCCAGCCGAGTGTGCAATCCAGGCCGATAGCGCAGGATCTTCTCGTCACTATTGCCCTGGATCACGATCGCGTAGGGCACGCCCAGCTTCCGCGCGGCCCGTTCGACAGCGATGCCTTCGATCGTCAGCTTGTGACCGATAATCAGATCGGGCTTGCCGTATGCTTCTGCCTGGTCAGCCAGCCAATCGCCCAGCCGCTTCAGATACGTCGCATGGAACAAACCGCGCGGCGGAGCCTGGTACCGCAAGGCGACTCCATATTCGAACTTACGCTCCTCGATCGCCACTGCGCCGGATACAAGCGAGTGCGCCAATTCGGCCGTTCCGGGCGTTACCCGATTGATCGAGAAGACCCGGTGCTCGAATTGCGTTGCCGTCAGATCGATCAGCCGCCGGATCGCTTGAGTCTTGGCCGTATCGAACGGATCGGGGAAGTCGCCGCTCAGATGCCAGATGCCAGGACGGTTCATGCGCGCGCGATTCCCGCCCGACCGGTCAATCCTTCTCGCCTGGCGAGTAGTGATAGTAGCGGTATTGGTAGTCGTATGACTGGCCCGCCTGAAGCGCCCGGTATTTGGTCAGCACCACGCCGGCAATGTTTGCGCCTGCGCCGCGCAGCCGCTTGAGTGCTGCACGCGCCTGGCCGAACTGGACACTGTTCGCTTCGACGATGAAGACGGTCGCATCGACGTGCCGCGCCAGCAAAGGCGAATCAGCAATCCCCATTACTGGCGAAGTATCGAAGATAACCGCCGAATACTCCCCGCGATTGCGCTCGATGAAATCCTCGATCATCTGCGAGGACAGTAGTTCGACCGGGTTGGGCGGTGTTGTGGCAACTGGAAGGACGTCAAGATTGTCCGGTGTGCCGGGCAGCAAGGCGTCGGTCTGTTCGGCATGTCCAAGCAGCACCTCCGCAAATCCAAGTTCGGGAGTGGCGTGGCCGAGATGCGCCGCGACCGATGGCCTGCGTAAATCTGCATCGACCAGCAGCGTCTTGCGGCCCAGCCGCGCGAGCGACATGGCGAGCACGACAGCCGTGGTGGTCTTGCCTTCCGATGCCTGGCTGCTGGTAAACTGCAGCACATTCTTGTTGCGCGGCAGTGAATAATCGAGTGCGGTCAGTATCGAAGAATAGCTTTCCATCAGCGGGCTGAAGCGATTGCCGGTCTGTTCCGCTATGTCACCTTCAGACACGAAAGGCGTGTGGCCAAGCAGAGGGAAGCCCAGCCGTTCCTCGATCTCTTCCAGCGAACGCAGCCGCTCGTCGAAGGTTTCACGCAGGATCGCCAACCCTCCTGCCAGGCCCACGCCGCCGATCAATGCGATCAGCAGATTGCGAAGGATGTTCGGTGAAACCGGCGTTTCGGGAATGTCGGCGCTGTCGAGCTTGGTGACGGTGCCGGTCTTCACATTGGCCGCAGTTGCAATCTCGTTGAAGCGCTGCAGCAGGCTGGCGAGCTGGTTGCGCAAGGCATCGGCTTCGCGCTCCAGAATGTTGAATCGCACGCGGCGATCCTGCTCGTTGAGCGTCGCATTGGAGACGCGGTTGCGTTCACCGAGAAGTGCCTGCTCTTGCCGCGCAGCCACTTCATATTCGCGGTGGATGCTGGCCTTGATGTTCGAAGCGGTGCGTCCAATCTCTGAATCGAGGCTTGCGATCTGCGCTTCCACTTCGGTCACTGCAGGATAATCGTCATCATAGCGCTGGCGCAGGTCTGCCAGATCGCTCACCAGTTCGGCACGGGCCCTTTGCAGGCCCTGAATGACTTCGCTCTGCTGCACGTCTTTGAGTTGCAGTGCGGGTGTTCCGGCGATCGCCCGCCAGCGTTGCTCGGCCGTTATCCGATCTGCCTTGGCTGCGGTGTAGGTCTGGTTCACCTGCGCCAGGTTTGCTCCGGTTATCGTTGGGGCAGACGATGGCGTACCAAAGAAGGAACCGGCGTTTTCACCGCTCGACTGGCGGACGATGCCGCTCCTTTTGGCATAGGCATTGGCGGCCAGCTCGGCGTCCTGCAGGCGTGCGCGGACATCCACGATCTGCTCTTGCAGATATTGCTGCGCATATTGGTTGACCTCGATATTGCGCTGCTGATCCTCCAGCACGAATGCGTCGGCATAGGCATTGGCGATCCGCGCTGCGATTGCCGGGTCGCTGGAGCGGAAGCTGATCGGAACGATCCGGTTGTCGAGCGGAATATCGACAGTGATGCCGCCTCGCAGCTTGGCCACTGCCATGTGCATCCGCTCGGCTCGCCACTGCTTGTCGTCCACCCCATCTGGTCGCGAATCCATCGTATCCGGGCCCAGGAATGCGGTATTGTCGGCCAGATCGAGCGTTTCGGCGACGCGTCGAGCCATCTTCTTGCTCTCGATCACCGAGCCCTGTGTTTCCATGTATCGGCTGATCTCGTTCGTCGCGAGGCCTGGAGCGATATCCTGACCCTCGACAATATTGACCTCATATGGGTCGATCCGCACGGTGGCGACCGCCTGGTAGATTGGCGTCATCAGCAGCGTCAGGATCAGACCTGCCAGAAGGGCTACGCCAATCGTGGCAAGGATCAGATAGCGCTGGCGGAACAGAACACCGCGCACGAAGGAGGCGGTTACGAGCGTCTGGGGGTAGTTGCGACCTGTCTGACCGGCAACCGGCAGGAATTGGTCAACCCATGGCCCCATCCCGCCCGAAGGACGGCCAGCTGGCTGATGAGAGTGCGCGGGACTGTTCATCGCCGCTCTCAGAACCTCACCCTTGTGAACATGCCGAAGGCAGGCAGAGCGCGCAGGAAATCCTGCCAGAATTGCGACAGGCTGGAAATGCCCACGACCACGCGGTCGCCCGGTTCGATCACAGGGTCGATCATGGTACCCTGGCTCACGGCCGCATAGTCGAACTTGGCGACTCTCATACCATCATCGGTTTCGCGGAAAATCGCCACTTCGCGAAGCTTGGCAACGCGCGTTGGGCCGCTGGCCAGCGCGAGCGCCGAAGAAAGCCTGGCGCCCGGCTGGAATGTATAGACACCCGGGCTCTCGACGCCGCCTTCGACGGTTACCAGGTGTGAGGCATATTCGATTACATTGATGCTCACGCTGGGCCGCCTCAGGCCGGATATGTCGAACCGGTGGGTGACCTCATTGGTCAATGCTTCAAGCGTTTTACCTTCGGTTTCTACCGCACCGATCAGTGGGAGGGAGATTGTACCGTCAGACCCGATTGGCAGCCTTGCCACCGAGAGGTCAGGTTCGCGAAAGACCGACACGGAAATGACGTCGCTGGGACGCAGGCGGTAGGCATTGTCCGATACCGTCGCATAATCGCCCTGGCCGAGCTCTTGGACTGGCGCAGTTGCGACCGGTCCCACCGCCGGTGGTGGCGTCGCGCCGCACGCAGCAAGTCCTGCCGCGATAGCGCTCACAAACGCAGCCCGTATTCGGTGCTGTGCCGTGAATCTCATTGCCCATGCGTTCCTATGGTGCGTTCCTTTGGCGACCTGAACTTTGGATAGAAGACCCGCTGCCTCTCACGCAACCGAGTCGGTGGACTGTCCTGTGGGCAATTCTGCCGTACCAAACCGCGAAACGTGGAATGATTCCTCGCCTTGTTGCAGGGTCTTAATTGGTTAAGCGTGCTTGAGATTCGATTGCTATGCCTTCCCCGCTCAGCCTTGCGGCAATTCTCTTCTATCTTGCGGTCAGTGCGAGCTGCCTTTTCGCCATGGTTCGGGCGCGGGTCCAAGCAGGATCGGTCGCGACGCCGAATGGCGATGCGGCAACCTGGTTTGTGCTGACGATGCTCTTCATACTGCTTGCGCTAAGCCGATTTTACCAATTTGAAGATCTGGTCCGGCTCGAGTTGCGCGAAATGCTGCTGCTGGGCGATGCCTATGGCGAACGGCGTATCGGGCAATATCCGCTGGCGCTCTTGGCACTCGTGGTGACGGGTGGAGTGCTGTGGCGGATCTGGCGCAGCTATCGCCGCCGGAACGCCGGGGTTAGGTCGCAATCCCTATTGGTGGCGCGGCTGGCGGCAGTGGTGATGGTGGGGCTGGTCGTATTGCGCGTAATATCGCTGCACTTGACCGATAGCCTGCTGTTTCGCGGACTTCATCTGAACTGGGCCATCGATTTGGGCGCAAGCGCGGCGGTGGGAATAGCCGCGTGGAAATACGCGCGGTCCCTCAGTCCGGGTGCTGCTTCGCGATGATCTGTGCGATCTGGCGTGCCGCGGTGCCATCGCCGAACGGATTATGGGCATTGGACATTGCGGCATAGGCTGCGCTGTCATCCAGCAGTTCGCTCGCATTCCTGACGATGGACGCGCGGTCGGCCCCAACCAGTCGTGCCGTGCCCGCTTCAACCGCCTCGGGCCGTTCGGTCGTGTCGCGCATCACCAGCACCGGCTTGCCCAGGCTGGGGGCTTCCTCCTGAATCCCGCCGCTATCGGTCAGGATCAGGTCTGACAGTTCCATCATGCGGACGAAGTTGGGATAATCGAGCGGTTCGATCAGCGCGATATTGTCGATGCTGCCCAGTGCAGGTTGCATCACTTCCAGCACATTGGGATTGGGATGCACCGGATAGATCAGCGCGATATCGGGGCGTTGGGCCAGTTCCGCCAGTGCGGCGGCGATCTGGCGCATGCCTTCGCCGAAATTCTCGCGCCGGTGCGCGGTGACTGCAATAAGCCGCTTGCCGGCGAAACGCTCGACCAGCGGGTCGAGGGCGGGCGCGAGCGCAGGGTTCGCGGCGATCCGCGCGCGGGTCGCCAGCAGCGCATCGATGACTGTGTTACCGGTTACGTGGATCGCGCTTTCCGCCACATTTTCGGCCTTGAGTGCTGCTGCTGCAGCCTCAGTCGGGGCGAAATGCAGGTCCGCGATGGCGCCTGTCACCTTGCGGTTCACTTCTTCGGGCCAAGGCGAATAGATGTTGCCGCTTCTCAAGCCCGCTTCGACATGGCCGACCGGGATCTTGCGGAAATAGCAGGCCAGCGTGACCATCATCGTGGTCAGCGTGTCGCCATGGACGAGCACACGATCAGGCTTTTCCTCGTCGAGCACCTGTCCGAATCGGGTCACGATCCGCGCTGCAAGATCGTCCAAGCTCTGGCCGGGCTGCATCAGGTCGAGATCGATATCGGGTTCGATCCCGGCAATTTGCAGCACCTGGTCGAGCATGTCGCGATGTTGCGCGGTGACTGCCACGCGCGCGTCGAAGCATCCGGCCTCGCGTAAGGCTTCGACCACCGGAAACATCTTGATCGCTTCGGGCCGCGTCCCGAAGGTGACCAGGATTTTCGCTTGAGTCATTTCTTCAGCATGCCCCGCGTGTCATAGACGAGCTTGCCCGCCAGCCCTTCCATGCTGAGTACCTTGAAGGCGTCATGGTCGACCAGCAGCACGACCACTTCGGCAGCCTCAAGTGCTTCGTCAAGCCTGGTCAATTGTGCGCCGCTGCCCTTCAGGCAGGTTGGGAGTTCCGCCGCATAGGGTTCGACCAGCAGCACGCGCTCGCCCTGCTCGCGGGCGATTTCCTCTGCGATCTCGAGTGCGGGGCTCTCACGGAAATCGTCGATATTGGGTTTGAAGGCGAGGCCGAGCAGCGCGATCTTGGCGTCCGGTCCGGCCGCTTCGATCAGCGCGCGAATACGGTCTGCAGTGTGATGTGCCTTGTGGTCGTTGACTTCGCGCGCGGTGCGGATCAGCCGCGCCTGCTCGGGCGCACCAGCTACCAGGAACCACGGGTCGACAGCGATGCAGTGCCCGCCCACACCGGGGCCGGGTTGCAAGATGTTAACCCGCGGATGACGGTTGGCCAGCCGGATCACGTCCCACACGTCAATCTCGATCGTGTCGGCGATCATCGAAAGTTCATTGGCGAAAGCGATGTTCACATCGCGGAAGCTGTTTTCGACCAGTTTCACGGTTTCGGCGACGCGGCAATTGGTTGTCAGGCAGTCGCCTTTCACGAAGCTGCGGTAAAGCGTCGCGATCTTTTCCGCGCAGGCCGGCGTCACGCCGCCGATCACCCGGTCGTTCTCGACCAGCTCGGTCACGATCTTGCCCGGCAGCACACGCTCGGGGCAATAGGCGATCGCGACATCCGCCTGCGTTTTGCTGCCATAGGAGGGAACGGCGAGGTCGGGCCGCAAATCGGCGAAGATTTCCGCCACGCGCTCGGTGGTCCCGATGGGCGAAGTGCTTTCGACGATCACGCTGGAGCCTCTGGTTAGCTGAGGCGCAATGGCTCGCGCGGCGGCTTCGACAAATGCGATGTCGGGCTGGTTGTTGTCGCGTAGCGGAGTGGGAACAGCGATCATGTAGAAATGCGCACGCGGCATGGCCGTGGATGCCGTCAGCCGCCCGCTTTCGACCGCTTCGTAGACCAGCCGATCGAGATCGCGCTCCTCGATATGCACGCCGCCCGAATTGACGGTTTCGACGATCCGGGGCGAAACATCGACGCCGCAGACGGACCAGCCGAAGCCGGCCAGCACTGCCGCAGTAGGCAGTCCGATATAGCCCAGGCCAACCACAGCAATCTGGTGATCGGGTGCGGGATCGAGATGTGTTTTGACGACAGCTTCCATAGCGCGGCGCAAATAGCTGTCGTCGTGTCAAAAACTGGTTAATTCGGGCAGGAATTCGGTGCTTTAGGTGTCTTGAAGCGCATTTGTATGGTTTACGGCCAGTAACGTTTTGATCGCGGCTATTCGTCGATGAATTGCGCCACTGCCTGTCTAAGCGAAGCGAGCGCGGCGGGCGGCGCCCATTCAACCCGATCCATCTCCAGCCCGCGCCTCACGGCTAGCGGCAGTTCGCTTTCGTCATATGCGACCGATATGGCGGGGCGATCCGCCAGTTGGCGCGCTGTCGCAAGTTGGTGGTCGTTGCGATGCTCGCTCAGGCTGGCCTCGCGCGGAAAGAGGACGATCGGCTTGTTCAATCGCCGTGCAGTGAGAAGCGTGCCTATCCCTGCGTGAGACACGATCAGCCGGGCCTCGCGTGCCAGTCTCTCGAACTCCTGTGGGTCGAGCCGCTCGTGCGCTTCCATATGCTGCGGGCGGTATGATCCAGGTCCAACCTGCGCGACGATGCGCTCACCCAATTCGGGCGCAAGCCGATCCATTGCACGGATCAGCCGGTCGAAGCCCAATTGCATGCCGACGGTCAGCAGGATCACAGGACGGACCCCGCGAATTGCACGTTTTCACCGTCTGACAGATGCTCCCACTGTGTGAGGCAACGATGCGCCACGCGCCGTGCAAGCCGTCCGCTGAGGGATAGCTGCTCGGCATTCGCAACGCTGTCGATCCACAGCGTTCTTGCGCCAAGCAAGCGGCCCCAAAAGATACAGAGGAAGCCGGGAGCGGCACCAGTCGAGATCACAATGTCAGGCCGAATCCGCAAGATGAGCAGCAGCGCGCGAAAGGCGCAGATCAGCGATCGTAGCGGCTGGTCGAGATTGCAATCGGGCAGGATCGCGGGGGCCTCGATCCCCAATTGCTCGGCCTGGAGAGTGTCGGTTGTGGCGACGGTCCAATCATGCGGCGCGAATGCCTCGCGCAGCAGCGCCATCTGCTCCAGATGCCCTCCGCCCGATGCCGCAGCCAATACGATTGCCATGCGCGCCCTATCCCGCTCTCGACCCGTCACTGTCAATGCAGGCCAGCGAAACGCCCCTTGCCAGCAGGCACCCCTCGCGCCATGCAATCGGGCAAAGAGAGAGGAGCATTCATGTCGCAATCGAACGGGCCGCTGACCGGTCTCAAGGTGGTGGAGTTCGTCGGGATCGGGCCGGGGCCGCACGTCGCCATGCTACTGGCGGACCTTGGCGCGGAAGTCGTGCGGATCGAGCGTCCGGGCGGCCAGGCGATGAATCCCGTGGTCGAACGCGCGCGGCACAGGGTTGAAGTGGACCTCAAGAGCCCCGAAGGGCACCAATTCGTGCTCGATGCCCTGAGCCATGCCGATGTGCTGGTGGAAGGATATCGGCCCGGTGTGATGGAGCGGCTGGGGCTGGGGCCGGAAGTGTTGATGGAGCTCAACCAGCGGCTCATTTTTGCCCGCATGACCGGCTGGGGCCAGGATGGGCCGCTGGCCAAGGCCGCGGGGCATGATCTCAACTATATCGCGATCACCGGCGCGCTCGACGCGATCGGCAAGAAAGGTGATCTTCCGATCCCGCCGCAGAACCTGGTCGGCGATTTCGGTGGTGGGTCGATGTATTGCGCCTTCGGTATCCTCGCCGCGCTCTATGAGCGTGAGCGGAGTGGCAAGGGGCAGGTTGTCGATGCCGCGATCGTCGATGGTGTGACCAGCCTGATGAGCTTCTTCTTCGGACAGCCTGCCAATGCAATCCGAACAACGAAGCGCGGCCACGGGCTGCTGGGCGGCGCGGCGCATTTCTATCGCTGCTATGCCTGTGCTGACGGGAAAGAGGTAAGCGTCGGCGCGATCGAGCCGCAATTCTATGCCGAACTGCTCGAACGTACCAATGCACCTGCCGAATTGCGCGAGGGGCAATTGGATATTGCGAATTGGGAGGACTACACCGGCAAGCTGGCCGCACTCTTCAAGACCAGGACGCAATCCGATTGGTGCGAACTTCTCGAAGGGACCGATGCCTGCTTCGCCCCTGTCTTGCCGCTCGACGAAGCGCGAGATCACCCGCATATGAAAGCACGCGACGTCTATGTCGAACATGGCGGCACATGGCATACCGCGCCCGCGCCGCGCTTCAGCCGCACGCCGGGGACGATCCGCGACAGTGCGAGGGATGGCGAGGACGTCGTGGCGCGTTGGAAACAGGAAGGCTGAACGGCATGGCTGGGAAATATTTCGACGAATGGCAGGTTGGCGATCGGATCGAGCATGAGTTGCGTCGCACGGTCACCGAGACTGACAATCTGCTCTTCACTACGCTGACGCATAATTCGCAGCCGCTTCACCTGGATATCGAAACGGCGAAGAAGAGCGAGTTCGGCCAGATCCTGGTCAACGGGACTTTCACTTTCTCGCTGATGGTCGGCATTTCGGTCGCGGACACGACGCTGGGAACGCTGGTGGCCAACCTTGGCTATGACAAGCTCGTGATGCCCAAGCCGGTTTTCCTGGGCGATACCTTGCGTGCGACAAGCGAAGTGGCCGAATTGCGAGAGAGCAAGTCCCGGCCCAATGCGGGGATCGTGACCTTCACGCATGAGATGCTCAACCAGCGAGACGAAGTGGTCTGCCGCTGCCTGCGCAGCGCTCTGCTGCACAAGCGCCCAGGCTGATCGAACGACCCTGACGTTACGGCATGGCTGCGCTTGGCGCGTCCGCTTGACCTGGACCGCCGCCAGCGCGCAAACTCCCTTGCGACAAGGAGAGGGAGAGGCTCCATGCACAAAGTTTTGGCACAATGGTTCATGGCGGGCAGCGCGGCGCTGGCGCTCGCAGGCTGTAGCCAGAAAGCGGCACCGGACGAAAGCCAGCTTGGCAATGGCGAGGGCACGATTGAGCTCGCCGAATATCCGGACCGGCCCTATTGGGGCGACACCCATCTTCATACCGATAACTCGGTCGATGCCTTCGGTTTCGGCGTGCGGCTTGGCCCTGAGGATGCACTGAAATTTGCCAGCGGCGAAGAAGTGACCTCAACCACCGGGATCAAGGCAAAGCTTGTCCGGCCGCTCGATTTCCTTGTCATCGCAGATCACTCTGACGGGCTGGGAGCAACGCGCCGCCTCTATGATGCGCCGCGATTGCTGATCCGCGACGAGACGCTGCGGCGCTGGCACGACATGATGCATGAAAGCCCGGAACAATCGCAGCAGGCGGTGGCCGAACTCATCACTGCAGCGGCGAATGGAACCTTGCCCGAAGCCATGACCGATCAGGCCAGGAACAAGGAAGCGACCCAGGAGATCTGGGGCGCGCTGCTCGACACGCTTGATCGCTATAACCGGCCCGGCAAGTTCACCGCGCTGGCGGGCTTCGAATATACGTTGATGCCGGACGGCAACAATCTCCACCGGGTGGTGATGTTCCGCGACGGCAAGGACAAAACTGGAAAGGTGCTTCCCTTTCCCGGCCTCAACACCGAAGTTCAGGGGCTGTGGGATTACATGGACTCCTACACACAGGTGACAAGTGGCCAGGTGCTGGCAATCCCGCACAACTCCAACCTTTCCAATGGCTTGATGTTCGAACTCACCATGCCCGATGGCGGCGCGATGACGGCAGAATATGCGCGCAGGCGGGCTGCGCACGAGCCGGTCGTCGAAGCGACGCAGATCAAGGGCGACAGCGAAACCCATCCTTTCCTCTCGCCCAATGACGAGTTTGCAGGCTTTGGCGTAAAGGGATGGGAACTGGGCAATCTGCCGCTCACCGCCAGATCCACGCCTGACATGTATGGCGGCAATTACATTCGCGAAGCGCTGAAGCGCGGGCTGTCGATCGAAGAACGTCTCGGCGTCAATCCCTACGCCTTCGGGCTGGTGGGCTCGACCGATAGCCACACCGCGCTTGCGACGGGCGATGAGGACAGTTTTTTCGGCAAGCACACGGGCAATGAACCGGCGATCAAGGATCGCGCGCTTCATTCGCAGAACATCGGCACGGGAATTGGCCGGTTCGGTTGGCAATATCTCGCCGGTGGCTATGCGGCGGCCTGGGCGCGCGGCAATACGCGTGCGGAAATCTTCGACGCGTTCAAGCGGCGCGAAGTCTATGCCACCACCGGCCCGCGCATGGTGGTGCGGCTGTTCGGCGGGTTCGATTTCAGCACTACGGACTGGGACGGCGATTGGGTCAAGGCGGGATATACGCGCGGCGTCCCGATGGGCGGAGAGCTGGCCGATAGCGGCAAGGCGCCAACATTTCTGATCTCCGCGCTGAAGGATCCCGATGGCGCCAATCTCGACCGGGTGCAGGTCGTGAAGGGCTGGGTCGATGGTTCGGGCGCCATGCAGGAACGCGTCTATGACGTGGTCTGGAGCGATATGGACAAGCGCGCCCGCAGGGGCGGCAAGGTCCCCGCGGTGGGCGATACGGTGGATCGCAACACGGCGAGTTATACCAATGACATAGGGGCAGCCGAGCTGCGCGCGGCATGGCAGGATCCCGACTATGTCGAGGGGCAGCGGGCATATTATTACCTGCGCGTGCTCGAGATCCCTACTCCGCGCTGGCCGCTCTACGATGCGGTGCGTTTCGGGGTCAAACTGCCCGATGATGCGATGGAGGATGCGGTGGCGCAGGAACGCGCCTATTCCTCGCCGATCTGGCTCAAACCTGCTGCCGCCAAGTGACGGCCAAGTGATGATGGAGACGTGGTGAAACTGCCCGGCTGGACGCGCGAACCTCTGGTCCATTTCCTGCTCGCCGGCGTATTGGTCTTCGCCCTCTTCTCGATGCGCGGGGAGGAAGTCGATCCGACCAGCCGCGTGATCGATGTTGACCGCGAAACGCAGGCGTCGATCGCGCTCGGTTTCGAGCAGATGATGGGCCGCGCACCGACCGATGCCGAGCTCGACAGCCAGATCGATCGCTATGTGCGCGAGGAGGTTCTCTACCGCGAAGCCCTGCGGCTGGGGTTCGACCGGGGCGATGCAATCGTGCGGCGGCGGCTGGCACAGAAAATGGACATGGTCGCCAGTGCGAGGGCCGAGACAGGGCAACCTTCGGACGAAACCTTGCAGACCTGGTACGCGGCGCATCCCGAGCGGTTTGCTGACGAGGCGCACTATACGCTGGACCAGCTCTGGTTCTCGCGTGACGACGCGGCCAAATCGGCGATGGCGCGGCTGAAGGGCGGGGCGGACTGGCGCAGGCTTGGCGAGCGGATCGACCTGCCTGCCAGCCTTGCCAGCGAACCGCGCCGCGAACTCCTTGCCCGCTTTGGTGAGCGTTTCGTGGATGAGATCGACCGCCTTGAGCCTGGCGATACATGGCAGGGTCCGGTTGCCTCCGGTCTCGGCTGGCATCTGGTCCGTCTTTCCGCGCGCGAACCGGGAAAGGTGCCCCCGTTCGCCGATATCCGCCAGCAGGTCGAGGACGACTGGCGCAGCGAGACGATAGCCGAACGGAAAGAGGAGGCTTACCGGATCCTGCGCGATGCCTATCGCATAGAGATCGCGCGATGATCCGCTGGCTGGCGGCGTTTGCGGCGCTGTTCCTTGCCGCCGTGCCCGCGCTGGCGGACGAGATCCGCCCCTTCACGATCGAGTTTGCGGAACGCACGCCGGGGCAATGGTCGCTCGACTGGAAGCAGTCGCTGGCCGGGCCAGGCAGCAACGATGCGGTGATCCCTGAGGTTCCCGCAAATTGCTCCGCGCAGGGCGAGCCGGCGCTACGCGCCGGGGCTACTGCGGTGATCGGGCATGAGGATGTCATTTGCGAAGGTCCGGTCGAAGGCGGTATGGTTTCGCTGCCCGGACTGGTCGGCAATGCGGACGCTTTGCTGCGCGTGACCCCGCTGGGCCGCGAAGTGCAGAGCTTTCGCCTGACTGCCAGCGATCCTGCTGCAACGATCGCCGCGCGGCCGCAGAAGTGGCAGGTGTTCAAGGACTATTTCGCGATCGGAACCGAGCACATCCTGCTGGGCTGGGACCATTTGCTGTTCGTGGTGGCGCTGATCCTTTTGGTGAGGACCGGCTGGCCGGTAGTCGGGGCCGCGACTGCTTTCACGCTGGCGCATTCGTTGACGCTGGTGGCCACGACGCTGGGCTATACCGGCCTGTCGCAGCGCCCGGTCGAAGCGCTGATCGCGCTCAGCATTATTTTCCTCGCGGTCGAGCTCACGCATGAGAACCGACACAGCTGGACGCGGCGCTGGCCCTGGCTGATCGCCTTCGGCTTCGGCCTGTTGCACGGTTTCGGCTTTGCCGGTGCCCTGCGCGAAATCGGATTGCCCGAAGGCGAAGTGCCCGCCGCCTTGCTGGCTTTCAATCTGGGCGTGGAAGCGGGGCAGCTCATCATTATCGCGACGGTGCTGGGCCTGCGACAGATTGTGCGCAAGCTGGCGCCGCATGGCGAAGCGCCAGCGGTCCGCTTCGCGAGCTACGCGATTGGCATCACCGCGAGCTACTGGCTGGTCGACCGCATGTTCGGCTGATCCCCGCCCAAAGATTGCCACAAGAGCACCCGCGCCCTTTGCGCCCGGCCTTGCGCGGCGGCGGCGCGTTCGCGGCTTCCGTCAGCCGCCCGGCGCGCTTCCAGCACGGTGAGGAAATCGGCAAGGCCCGCGCGATAGCGCGTCTCGGCAAGGTCGGCGGCACGTTGAAGCCGCGCCAATTCCTCTCTGGCAGCCAGCGCTTCGGCATCGCTCGCTGCAACCAGTCCATAGGATGCTTCGGCATCGCCCAGCGCATTGAACACGGCCCCGCGATAGGCCGCAAAGGCAGCGCGTTTGTTCGCCGCTGCAGCGTCGATTTCCGCTTCGATCCTGCCGAAGTCGAGCAGCGGGGCGACGAGCCCGGCTCCCGCCGATCCGACAACGGAATTGCTGTCGAACAGATCCGAGAGATTGAACGAAAGCAGCCCCAGTGCTGCCGAAAGCGTCAGCCGGGGGAAGCGCTTGCGGGCTGCGGCGGCGAGATCGGCATCGCTTGCCGCAAGCTCTGCTTCCGCGCGCGCGATATCGGGCCGGTTGGCGAGCAGGTCGGACGGCAATGCGGCGGGAGGCGCACCGCTCCAATCCTCCGGTCCCGGCTGAACGAGCGCTTGCTTCACCGCCGCCGCATCGAGCGCGGTCAGCGCCACCAACCTGCCGATGATCCGCGATTCCTCGCTGGCGAGCGCGGCGATCCGCGAGCGTGACTGGCTGGCGGCGGCTTCGGCGCGGACGCGGTCGAAACCGGGGGCGATCCCTGCCGCTTCGCGTTTTCCGGCCAGTTCGGCCAGCCTCGCGGCGGCGGATTCGTCTTGCTTGAGCGCAGCCTCGCGACGTTTGAGCGTGCGCCAGTCGATCACGCTGCCGGCCACTTCGGACAGCAGCGCCAAACGCACGGCTTGCGCGCTTGCACTGGCGGCATCGAGCCGGGCGAGTGCGGCGCGCTCGCTTGCCTTGAGCACGCCGAACAGATCGGCATCCCAGCGTGCGGTCAGGTTGGCGGCAAAGCTGGTGCGCTCCGTGTCGATCCGGATGTTGGGCGGCAGGTTCGCGGAAAACTGAGCGGGGTTGGTGCGGCTGCGCGAGACCGAGCCATCGGCGCCAATTTGCGGCAAGCGCTCGGCGCCAGCGCGAGCAGCTCCGGCACGTGCCGCTTCGACCCGCGCGAGAGCCTCGGCAAGCGAGGGCCCTTCTGCCTCGGCCTGCTCGACAAGCGTGCGATAGGCAGGATCCTCGCTGGGCATGAGTGCCGCCAACGCCGCTTGCTGCGCCTGATCTGGCGCATGGAAGAACGCCTTGGGAAGCTCCGGCGTGGGGGTCGCGATTTCGGGCGCAGGCCCCGCAACACAGGCGGAAAGCGCCAGCGCGGAAACCGCGATCAGGGTGACGCGCGCTCTCACTGGTCCGTGCCTTTAGCAGCCGGAATGAAGGCGTCGACCTGCTGGCCCACGCGGAAAGTATCGTGGGCCGATTCGGGCAGGGCATAGATCAGCTGCAGCACGCGGACGTCGACGCGTTCCTGCGCGGAATTGGTCAGCGAGCGCTTGGGCACGACCAGCGGTTCGGCGCGCACGAAGCTGGCCTCGACCTGCTTTACCGCAGCACCGCGCGGGCTGACCTGCGCGGGTGCACCCATCGCCACACGGATTGCCTCGTCTTCGTCCACATCGATGCGGACATGCAGCGGGCGGGTTTCGCCCATGCGCATGAAGGGTTCGCTCGCCGCGCCCATGGTCGAGACATATTCGCCGGGGCGCACATTCACCTCCAGGATTTCGCCTGCGATTGGCGCGCGAACCGTCAACCGGCCGATTTCCGTCCGTGCGCTGCCTGCGGCGGCCTGCGCGGCGGAAAGGCGTGCGCGAGCAAGCTCCAGCCTTGAGGATGCCGCCTTGGCTTCACCTTCGGCACGGATCACTTCGGCCCGGCTGACGGCCGCCGGATCATCAATCCTGTTGTAGAGGTCGAGCTGGCTGCGGGCGGTGGCCTGCGCCGTCTGCGCTTCGTTTATTGCGGCTTTCGCCTCGGCAATCCCTGCGTTTGCTTCGTTCAGCCGTGCCCGTGCGGCACGGGCATCAACCATGAACAACACCTGCCCCTTGTCGACGAATTCGCCCGGCGTGACCCGCACTTCCGTGACCAGACCGGACAGCGCGCTCCCGATGTCGATGATCTCGCTCGACGGCTCGACCACGCCCGTGCCCGCGACCCGGGCGGAGCGCGCAAGCTCGCCAGTCGCGTGAGGCGGTTGTTCTTCGGGTTCCGACAGGCTGCGGTCGGGATAGCCCGTCGCAATGAAGATCGCGGCCCCGATAAAGCCGATCAAGGCGATCACCGGCAATGCCTTGCGCGAGAAGCTGAAACCTTCGGGGAGGAGTGCCATGGTCGATAGTCCTACTGTCCGTCCGGCATGTCTTTGCCGTCATGCGTTATGCGACCGTCTTCCAGCACGAGGATACGGTCGGCGAGGTCGAAAATACGGGTGTCATGAGTCACGATGATGCAGGCGCGGTCCTGCGAGACCGCGACTTCGCGCAGCAGATCCATGACGCGGCGGCCCGACCTTGCGTCGAGCGCGGCGGTTGGCTCATCACACACCACAAGGCGCGGTTCGTGCACCAGTGCGCGCGCGATGGCGACGCGTTGCTGCTGGCCGCCTGAAAGCTGGCTGGGCAGCTTGTCCGCCTGATCCGCGATGTTGAGCGCATCGAGCAGCGCCATCGCCTTCTCGCGCGCCGCATGGCGGTCCATACCTTGCGCGATCAGGGGAACGGCGGCGTTGGAAGCGGCGTCTATCGAGGGAATGAGATTGTACTGCTGGAAGATGAAGCCGATGTTCTGCAGACGGAAGCGGACCAGTTCGTCGTCGCTCAGGCTGTAAATGTCGGTGCCGAAGACACGCACCTCGCCATGGGTCGGCCACAAGATGCCGCACATGATCGAGATCAGCGTGGTCTTGCCCGATCCGCTCTCGCCCACGAGATAGGTCATCTCGCCCGGCCTGATGTCCACGCTGATATCGTGCAGCACGCGCAACACCTGCTGGCCCGACTGGAAATCGCGCGACACATCGCGGGTGCAGATCGCTGCTTCCTCTGAGCAGTCGAGGGATTTTGCGACGCTATCAGCCATCACCGGAATACCGCCGCGGGCTCGGTCCGAAGCACATTGCGCAAGGCGACCCAGCCAGTGAATGCGAGGATTATGATGACCGCCATCAGGCTGATGAGCGGCACCTGCCACGGGACGTAGAACCCCTTGAAGAAAGGGTTTCGGGTGAACAGCGAAAGCGAAACCACTGTGCCGACAAGGCCCAGGCAATAGCCGATCGAACCGACCATCCCAGCCTGCGCCGCAACCATGCGGATGATCTTGCCATTGGTGACGCCGATCGCCTTGAGGGCACCGAACTGGCGGATATTGTCGCGGATGAACAGGCTGAAGGTCAGGCCCACGATGGCGACGCCGACGATGAAGCCGAGCGCCACCGTCACCCCGAAATTGAACGGGATGCCGCTGTTTTCGAGGATGAAATCGACGCCGTCCTGCGCGAATTCGTCACGTGTGCGTGCGCGCAATCCGGTCTGCTGATGAATGCGCTGCGCCAGCGCTTCCGGTGTCACGCCCGCTTCCGCTCCCACGATTACGAAGCTCATCCGGTTGCGCGTGCCGGGAACAAAGGTCAGCGCGCGCGAATAGGTGGTGTATAGCACGGCAGTGCTGGTGAATCCGGGGACGGCATCGGCTATGCCGTGGATCACCGCGCGTTGATCATTCAGTTCCAGCCGCTCACCAACCGGATCGCTGCCGGGAAACATGCGGATCGCCCCGACATCGTCGATGATGACCGAATCGGGAATCCTCAGATCGTTCTTGTCGCCTTTGACCAGCCGCTTGGGCAGGCCGATCAGCGTGGCATCGTCGACACCGATGATGGCGACCTGCTCCAGATCGCCCTGCCGCGTGCGCACGGCGGCATTGGCGCGGATTTGCGGTACCGCCCATTCAACCCCCTTGACCGAGCGAACCCGGTCGAGCGCGGTGGAGGGCATGGGATAGACCACGTCTGCGGTGCGGCTGACCGGGTCCATCACATACACTTCGCCATTGGCGTTGTTGAAGACGCCGCTCGCACCACGTTCGAGCAGATTGACGAACAGCGTCAATTGCTGGGTGATGAGCAGGGTGGAAAAGGCGATGCCGAACAGCAGGCCGAAGAACTTCTGCCGGTCTCCGGTGAGCATCCTGATGGCGATCCAGAGCATTCCTGCCAGGTCCTGCTGCTTGCGAGGGTTGCACAATAGGCGCACATGGCGCATTAATGAACGGTATCGTTTAATTGAACGGAGCGGTTCACTTTGTCAACTGGAAATAGACAGGATGAGTTCGGGTCAAACGCCAGGTTGCGTGGGCGCCCTGTCGATCCTGCCAAGCGCGCAGCGGTTCTCGAAGCGGCTGCAACGCTGTTTTTCCGGAATGGATTCGCTGCAACTTCGATCGAACAGGTCGCGGCCGAGGCAGGCGTTTCCAAGGTCACGATCTATAACCAGTTCGGCGACAAGGATGCGTTGTTCGCGGCCGCAGTGGACCTCGAATGCGGGAAGATGCGCCGCTTGTTCGAAGAAGGGGCGAAAGCGGTGAGCGCCGGCCGGGAACCGGCCTCGGTGCGCGAACGGCTGACGGCGATCGGCGAGGCCATGAGCGCATTTCTTTCGCGACCCGAAGTGGTGTGCTTCGACCGCCAGGTGGCCGCCGAATCCGAACGCAATCCCGATGTCGGGCGGGCTTTCCTCAATGCGGGCCCCTACCGCGTGAAAGCCGCCTTTGTCGCCATGCTGGAAGCGATGGTGGCCGCTGGTGACCTGCGAATCGAGAATTCCTCGCTCGCAGCCGAACAATTCGTGGGCATGTGCAAGGGGCTGGGCGATGTCGAGCGGCGATATGGCATGCAGACCGATCCTGCTGCCGATCGGGCGCGGGTAGCAGGTGCCGTCGACCTGTTTTTGAAGGGTTATTCCGCTCGCTAGGCCAAGGGGACGATCAGACTGATCGCAATTCCCGCGCAACCTGACAGGGCGTTATCTTGCCATTCACCCTGCCGCGCCTACATTGGTCCTCAAGGAAAGGACTATTTGCCGATGAGCGATCTCAACGATCCGCGTGACCCCAATGGAGAAGGGCCGCAGGGCCCCAGCCCCTGGATGAAAAACCTGATGATTTGGGGCGGCGTTTTCCTGGCGCTGTTGCTGACTGTGTCCGTTATGGGCAACAGCACACCTGCTGCAGGGACCGAAATCCCCTATTCCGACTTTCGCGAGAAAGTGACCGAGGGATCGGTCAAGGAAGTCCAGATCGCGCCGGACAGCATCAGCGGCACGTTCAAGAATGACAAGACATTCACCACCGTTCCGGTCGCGAATGACACGCAGCTGCCCAAGCTGCTCGAAGAGAACGGTGTGGAGTATTCCGGTGTCAAGGCGGAAGAGGGCAATATCCTGCTCTATATCCTGATCCAGACGCTACCCTTCCTGCTGATCCTGGGCATTGCCTTTTTCGCTCTGCGCCAGGTCCAGAAAGGCGGCGGCGGCGGCGCGATGGGTTTCGGCAAGTCCAAGGCCAAACTGCTGACCGAGCGGCAGGGACGTGTGACCTTCGAGGATGTCGCGGGCATCGATGAAGCGCGCGAAGAACTGGAAGAAATCGTCGAGTTCCTCAAGGATCCGCATCGCTTCTCCAAACTCGGCGGACAGATCCCCAAGGGTGCGCTGCTGGTCGGCAGCCCCGGCACCGGCAAGACCTTGCTCGCGCGTGCCATCGCAGGCGAAGCAGGCGTGCCTTTCTTCACCATCTCCGGCTCCGACTTCGTCGAGATGTTCGTGGGCGTCGGCGCCAGCCGCGTGCGCGACATGTTCGAACAGGCCAAGAAGAACGCACCCTGCATCGTCTTCATCGACGAAATCGACGCGGTCGGCCGCCATCGCGGGCACGGCCTGGGCAATTCCAACGACGAGCGCGAGCAGACGCTCAATCAGCTCCTCGTCGAGATGGACGGCTTCGAAGCCAATGAAGGCATCATCATCATCGCTGCCACCAACCGGCCCGACGTGCTCGATCCGGCGCTGCTGCGCCCCGGCCGTTTCGACCGCCAGGTGGTTGTGCCGATCCCCGATATCGACGGGCGCGAGAAGATCCTCGGCGTGCATATGAAGAAGGTACCGCTGGCACCTGACGTGAACCCGCGCACCATTGCGCGCGGCACGCCCGGCTTCTCCGGCGCTGACTTGGCCAATCTCGTCAATGAAGCGGCGCTGCTTGCCGCGCGGCGCAACAAGCGCCTCGTCGCGATGCAGGAGTTCGAAGACGCCAAGGACAAGGTCATGATGGGCACCGAGCGCCGATCCATGGTCATGACCGAAGACGAAAAGAAGATGACCGCCTATCACGAGGCCGGCCACGCGCTGGTAAGCCTCAACGAGCCGGCGTCCGATCCGATCCACAAGGCGACGATCATCCCGCGCGGTCGTGCGCTGGGCATGGTGATGCGCCTGCCCGAACGGGATAATTACTCATATCACCGCGACAAGATGCATGCGAACCTTGCCGTCAGCATGGGCGGGCGCGTGGCCGAGGAAATCATCTTCGGGCATGACAAGGTCTCGTCCGGCGCTTCGGGCGATATCCAGTATGCGACCGACCTCGCGCGCAACATGGTCACCAAATGGGGTATGTCCGATGTGCTCGGCCCGCTCCAGTACGAGCAGAGCCAGGAAGGCTATCTGGGCATGGGCCAGACCGCTCGCACCATGGCGGGCGAAGAAACCAACAAGCTGATCGATGCCGAGATTAAGCGGCTGGTCGAAACCGCGCTCAAACGCGCGACCGATGTGCTGACCGAACAGGAGGACAAGCTGCACCTTTTGGCGCAGGCCTTGCTCGAATACGAGACGCTCAATGGCGAGGAAATCGACCAGTTGATGAAAGACGGCAAGATCGACCGGCCCGACCGGCCTTCCGGCCCTGCTGTGGTGCAGACCGCGCCTGGCTCGGCGGTTCCCAAGGCAGGCAAGAAGTTCGGCGGATCGGGCGATACGGCACCGCAAGGGGCCTGAACGCAGCCGATCTGGCAGGACAGGAAAGGGCGTCCGGAGCGATCCGGGCGCCTTTTGCTTTGCGCTGTCGTGCTAGAACGCGCCCAGCAGCACCAGCAGCCACAGGAACAGCAGCACCACCACCAGGACGATGATCGTGCACAGCACCGCCATCCGCCAGAACGCGGAAAAGCGTGAGAGCTCATAAGTGCCGCGTAGCTGCTTGTAGATATGGACCGGCGGGATCACCAGCAGTGCCAGGAACACCCAGCCGCCACCGATGCCCGCTGTGGCCAGCACCGATAGGGCGATGAACAGCAGCGACATGAAAGCAAGCGAATAGGTTACGAAGATCGCGTGGTCATAGGCCTTGAAGCGGCGCTTCCAGGCGAACAGCAGCCACACGAATGGGATCGAAAGAGGGATCAGCAACCAGCTGAATTTATATGCGCTGGCCTGCAGCTTGTAGAGCATCAGGCTGGGGTTTTCTTTCCACTTCTTGATCAGACCTTCGTCGAGCGCTTCGATTCCGGTGAGATTGAAGTTCACGGTGCCGCTCTTGTCCAGAGTGAACTTCTCGACCTGTTCAATGCCTTCCAGGCCTTCGTCCGCATCGGCCAGCTTCGCTTCCAGCTCCGCGCGCTCCGGCGAATCGGCGGGCAGTGCGTCGAGTCGCTCCTGAATCCGTTCGCGCTGCTCACTCGCCCCTTCGCGCACCATGTTGAGCGTCTTCTCCGGGTCGACGTTGGGCTTGATTTCGGTCGGCGCCGTCAGCCCGACAATCTGGAACACCGCGAACATCAGGAAGACGCTGAACAGGAACAGCGCCATCGGGCTGACAAAGCGCATGCGTTCGCCATCGATATAGCGCCGCGTCAGCTGCCCGGGCTTGAAAGCGAGCAGCGGCAGCGTGCGCCAGATCTTGCCGTCGAGATGCAGCGCGCCGTGCATCAGATCGTGCATGAAAGCTCCGATCGTGCGGTGGAGGTGCGCTTTCTGTCCGCAGGCATGGCAGTGAGCGCCGGTCAGTTCAGTCCCGCAATTGAGGCAGGTGCCTTCGGCGAAATGCCCCTTCTCGAGCGGATTGCCGTCCTTGTCTGTCACATGGCCGCCCCTGGCGCCGCCGACGATCCGGGCAAGCAACCCGCCTTCGACCGCAGTTCCAATCGCTTCACCGATTTCGCTCATGCTGCCCCCTTCGCAAGCGCGCTTTATAGGCAAGGGAGGGGGCAGAGGGTAGGTCTCTTGTGGGCTGCGATCAACGCTTGCTGAGCTTGCGGTCGATCGCTTGCCACAGCCTGCCGAATTGCTGCGCGGCGGGCGCGGATGCGGCGAAGGCGCCGACCGGCTGGTTGCGCACCGCGCATTGTTCGACCGGGCTGGAATAAGGCAGCACAGGCCAGCTCGGCTCTGCCTCGACAGCTTCACGGTGGAGCTTGCGCCGGACATCGACCATCGAAAGCACCGGCAGGATCGATGGAGCCTTTTCGCCCACACGCTTGATCTCGCGCCGGACCAGGTCGAATGCCCGCTGCGACAGGGGCGAGGGTGGCAGCGGAACGATCACGATCTCTGCGGTGCGCAATACCTGGCTGCTGACTTCGCCCAGCCCCGGCGGGCAATCGAGGACGATCCGCTCATAATGCTTGCCCAGCCTGTTCGCCAGCTTGCCCAGACGGCGGCGCTTGCCGATCTGCAGCAATTGCGAATCGAGCTGGCGCAGGCTGTCATCGGCGGGCAGCAGGTCGAGGTTCTCGTAACCTGTCTCCCACAGCAGTTCCTCCGGGTTCTCGTCGCGTGCGAACATGGCCCCGGCGCGCTTGGCCTTGGGTTCGACGCCGAACAGGAAGCCTGCACCGCCTGCAGCATCGAGATCCCATAACAATGTGCTGTGTCCCGCTTGCGTGGCGGAGCACCAGGCGAGATTTGAAGCGATGGTGGTTTTGCCCACTCCGCCCTTGGCGCTGTAGATCGCGATGACGGCCATGGATCCCCGATATCCTTGCTGGTGGCGTGTGACTCAGTGCTTGCCTGAAGCCATTGCGGCGCACCGGCATACCGTCAATCCCGCAAGCGCAGGCTGGCTCATGCCGGGACTCATGCGAGAGGGGCGGGGAGGGGGCGTCGATGGCCCAAATGAAAAGGCCGCCCCGTTATGGAGCGGCCCTTCATCTTCCACTGAAGGCGGAATTCAGCCGGCGTCGTAATCGGCCCCGATCGAGGTCGAGCGGGTCGGCGCCGAGGCAGTGATGCGCAGCGCTTCGGCCGACTGGCTGAGCGAGCCGATGTCATCGGCTTCGTCTTCATCGTCAGGCAGGATCTTCTGCAGGTTGGTAACCACCGCTTCGTGCAGATCCTTGGGCTTGATCGTCTGTTCGGCGATTTCGCGCAGGGCGACGACGGGGTTCTTGTCACGATCGCGGTCGATCGTCATTTCGGCGCCGCCCGAAATCTCGCGTGCGCGCTCTGCGGCGAGCAGGACGAGATCGAAACGGTTGGGAACCTTGTCGACGCAATCTTCAACGGTAACGCGTGCCATGAAGGCCTCTCATGCAAAATAAGCTGTCTGGAAAGCGCGCGAGATAGGTGGCAAGGCGGCGCGAGTCAAGAAATTGCGCTGTTGTGGCGCTATGCTCTAGAGCGCTGGCATGAGCGACGACGCCGCCGAACTGCATCCGCCACAGAGCGTTGACGGCTATCGCGATCCGGAGCCGTTCTCCGCCGAGGTGCAGGACCACCGATTCACCTTCTATCCGGCGGGCAGCGACCGATTCGATGCGCTGATGGAGATGATCGAAGGTGCGCAGAGCAGCCTGGCGATCTTTTATTACATGTTCCAGGCGGACCATACCGGCACCAGGATCCGCGGCGCGCTGATCCGCGCGGCACAGCGCGGGGTCGATGTCCACCTGATGATCGACGATTTCGGTAGCGATGCACCGCAGGCTTTCTTCGACCCGATTATGCGCGCGGGCGGGCGGTTCAGCCGTTTCCAGCCGGGCTGGAACGTACGCTATCTGATTCGCAACCATCAGAAATTTGTGATCGCTGACAGGGCACGCGTGTTGACCGGCGGATTCAACGTCTCGGACCATTATTTCGCGCCGCCGGAAGTGAACGGCTGGTGCGATCTCGGTGTGATGATCGAAGGCGAGGTGGTGAAACGCTTTTGCAGCTGGTTCGCCGAGCTGGAGACCTGGACTGCCGATGGAGAGGCGCAGTTCCGCTCGATCCGCCGCATGGTGCGCGACTGGGATGGCGGCTCTGGCCCTGTGCAATTGTTGCTTGGCGGGCCGACGCGGATGACAAGTGCCTGGGCGCGCATGGCGAAACTCGATATCGCGCGGGCCAGTCGGCTCGATCTCGTCATGGCCTATTTCTCTCCACCCGGCAGTATGCGGCGGCAAATCCGCCGGCTGGCGAGGCGCGGGCGCGCGCGGTTGGTGATGGCTGGCAAGACGGACAATGGCGCAACCATCGGCGCTTCGCGTGCGCTCTATGGCGGCCTGTTGCGGGCGGGGGCGAGCGTGGCCGAGTTCCAGCCCTGCAAGCTGCACATGAAACTGATGGTGGTGGACGATATTTCCTATTTCGGCAGCGCCAATCTCGACATGCGCTCGGTCAGGCTGAACCTCGAACTGATGGTGAGGATCGAGGATGCGGCGCTGGCCGAGCGGTTGCGCGGGCTGGTCGATCACATGGAGCAATGGAGCGAACCGGTCACGCGCGAACTACACCGCAAGCGCGGGACCTTGTTCAACCGCATCCGCTGGCAGCTCGGCTGGTTTCTGGTCTACGTGCTCGATTATACGGTGACGCGGCGGCTCAATCTGGGGCTTTAGGCGCAATCTGCACCGTTATTCGTATCCCCAGTCCGAATAGTCCTTCACATTGGGACTGGTGAACTTGGTGATCTCGCTCTGGAAGTGCAGCGGGACATTGCCGGTTGAACCGTGACGCTGCTTGGCGACGATCAGCGTCGCCTTGTTCTTGATCTCGAGATAGCGTTCTTCCCAGCTGCGGTATTTCTCTGTTGCTTCCGCCGATGTGGTTTCGCTCGGCATGTCGGGTCGTATCGCTTCGTGGTAATAATCGGCGCGGTAGATGAACCACACCATGTCGGCGTCCTGCTCGATCGAGCCGGATTCGCGCAGGTCTGACAGCATCGGGCGCTTGTCCTCGCGCTGTTCGACCGCGCGGCTGAGCTGCGACAGCGCGATCACCGGAACCTGCAGCTCCTTGGCCAGCGTCTTGAGCCCGCGGCTGATCTCCGAGATCTCGTTCACGCGGTTGTCGTTGGCGCGGCCCGATCCCTGCAGAAGCTGGAGATAGTCGACCACGATCAGCCCGATATCATGGCGCCGCTTGAGCCGCCGTGCCCGGGTGCGCAGCGCAGCGATGGTGAGTGCGGGCGTATCGTCGATATAGAGCGGCAGTTCGGCCAGGCGCTGGCTGGCGAAAGACAGCTTCTGGAAATCGTCGCGGCTCATCTTGCCCGAACGTAGCGCTTCGGAAGAGATTTCCGCCTGTTCGGCCAGGATACGCGTGGCGAGCTGGTCGGCGCTCATTTCCAGGCTGAAGAAGGCAACCGGCGCACCATAATTGAACTCGCCGCCGTCGCGCTGCCAGTTGAGATACTCTTCGGCGCAGTTGAACGCGATATTGGTGGCGAGCGAGGTCTTGCCCATGCCCGGACGCCCGGCGAGGATGACGAGGTCCGAATTGTGCAGGCCCGAGGTCTTGCGGTCGATAGTCGCAAGCCCGGTGGTCTTGCCCGAAAGCCCGCCGCCCGAATTCATCGCCGCTTCGGCCATCTTGATCGCGGTGAGCGCTGCGTCCTTGAAGCTGGAAGCTTCGCTGCCGGTGGTCGCGCCTTCCGCGACCTTGAACAGATCCGCTTCGGCCTGCGCGATCTTGTCCATCGGCGCGACGTCTTCGCTGGTGTCGAGCGCGCCCTCCACCAGGCCGCGGCCCACGCTCACCAATTCGCGCAGCAGCGCCAGATCATAGATCTGCGCCGCCAGCTCGCCCGCTGCGAGCAGGCCGGCGCCATCGGCGGTAAGCTGCGCCAGATAGGTCGTGCCGCCCAGCGCCTTGAGCGATTCGTCGGCTTCGAAATAGGGCTTCAAAGTCACCGGGCTGGCGGTGGCATTGCGATCGACCAGCTTGATGATGCGGTCGAAAATCCGCTGATGCAGCGGTTCGAAGAAATGCTCCGCGCGAATCGGCGTGCGCAATTCTTCCAGCACACGATTGTCGATCAGCGCAGCGCCGAGAAAGGCCGCCTCGGCCTCGATATTCGAAGGCAGCGTCCGGCCCTGCGCAGTGGCAGTGTCGTTGTCTGATCTGATCAGGAGTTCGGTATCGGCCATCGCGGCCTTCATTGCTGGCACTGCCAGCATAAGCAAGGGTGAAGGATGGCATAATCGCCGCAGTCGCTTGTGGATAGCGGGGATGGAATATCGAAATGCTTGCTTGGCACCCCATGCATCTGCGAAAGGCCAGTCCTGATGTCTTCGCCTGCTAACGATCACCGCATTGCGCATATCTCCCTCGATGAGGAGACGATCATCTGGCGCAATGCCGATGTCGAACAGGAACGGCGCGTGGCGATCTTCGACCTGATCGAAGAGAACACTTTCAAGCCCGTGCGCAGTACCGAGCGCGGAGCAAAGGGCCCCTATCGCCTCAAGCTCTCGGTGCAGGACGGGCGGCTGGTGCTCGAAATCAGCGACGGGCAGGACCAGATGCTCGAAACGCTGATGATCGGGCTGGCGCGCTTTCGCCGGCCGATCCGCGAATATTTCGCCATCTGCGACAGCTATTACCAGGCGATCCGCAAGGCGACCCCTGCCGAGATCGAGACGATCGACATGGCGCGGCGAGGTATCCATGACAATGCCGCCGAGCTGCTGATCGAGCGGCTCGAAGGCAAGGTCGAAACCGATTTCCCCACCGCGCGGCGGCTGTTCACGCTGATCTGCGTGCTGCATATCAAGGGCTGAAGGCAGAGCCGCAGGCATGGCACGCAAGCGAACAACACGTCGCCGGCCCTTGTGGCTCTATGCGCTGGCAGCATTGCTGCTGGCGGCTTTGACCGGGGCCGCATGGTATTGGTGGGACATGCGCGGCTGGGCCCCCAGCGAAGCCACCTATCCCGATCAGGGCGTGGCCGTGGGCGAGGCGCAGGGGCTGGTCGGCTTCGAGACGGTGCGCGCACTGGGCGGCAAGTTCGCCTATCTCGATGCCAGCATCGGCAGCAGGCGCAAGGACGCGCGCTTTACCCGCAATCTAGCCGCGGCGAAGCGCGCGGGGCTGCGCGCCGGTGCCGTTCACCATTTCGATCCCTGCGTCGGGGCTGACGGGCAATCAGCCAATTTCGTTACCGTCGTGCCGCGCGATGCGGACATGCTCCCGCCGGTCATTGCGCTGGACCAGACCGCAGAGAATTGCCCTGAAAAGGTCAGCGATGCGGCGGTCGAAAGCGAGCTGCTGACCTTCGTCAACCAGATCGAACTGCACGAGGGGAAGCGTGTGATCCTGAAACTTTCTCCCGCATTCGAGCAGCGCTATGCTGTCGCCGAGATGATGGAACGGGATCTGTGGCTGGTGCGCGACCGCTTCCCTCCGCGCTATGCGGGGCGGCCGTGGTTGTTATGGAGCGCCAATTCCGCGCGCTATACGGAGGCTTCGGAAGAGCCGGTCGAATGGGTGGTGGTGCAGCCATGAGTGAAGACAACAACCGGGACAGCCTGATCGCCTCGGCGCGGCGCGCGCTGGACAATTCCTATTCGCCCTACTCCTCGTTTCGCGTGGGCGCGGCGCTGCGTTTCGCCGATGGCACGGTGGTGACCGGCACCAATATCGAGAACGCCAGCTATGGCCTCGCATTGTGTGCGGAGACCGTGGCGGTGGCGAAAGCGATGGATGACGGCCATCGCGGCGGGCTGGTGGAGATCGCGGTGATCGGCGAGACAGGTGGCGCGGTGACGCCATGCGGCCGTTGCCGCCAGGTGCTCAGCGAACTGGCGCAACTGGGCGATACCGATCCGGTGGTGTGGTGCGCGGGCAATGGTGAAGTCGTCCAGACGAAGCTGTCAGACCTGCTCCCGCGTGCATTTGGGCCGGCGAGTTTGGGTTGAGCAGGCACCCCTAAAGAATTGGCGATAGTATTTTTTGCAAACACGTCCTCAGTAGGGCGGATTCTCTGGGTCAATCGGCGGGGCAACGTCATTGGCGATCCCGCCGACAAGAAGCTCAATGCGGCCAATGTCGCTAGCTATCTCGGCAAGATCGCGCATTAGATATTCATGGTCTTCTCGCCGCGCGGCACTCGCGGACTGAATTGACTGCGTGATCCAGCTTCCTGTCCAGATAACAGAACCGGCGACAATGACCGGCCCCCAGATCGCAGGATCACTCCACATCAGGCTTTTCCGATTTGCCCTTGGCGACTTTCTTCAGCCGCTCGTCCCAGTGAGCTTCATCCTCGTCGCATTCTAGTTCGCGGGCGAGTTTCTTGAACTCTTCCGTTTGGGATTTTTTGTCGATCATTGGACTGTCGCCCATGTAGCAAAGCGTTTCGAAGTATCACTAAACCTGACCGGATTGGCCACTTCTTGGAGAAGCAGGAAGTCCGATGCTGAAACCTTC